>CALQCP020000087.1 GCA_943329105.2 Chitinophaga pinensis
ACCGCTTATCAAGGCGGATCTGACCTACATCATCGACCTCGAGTTGTCCAAGGTGAAGGAACGCCTGACTGGGCGCCGCATCACCCTCGAAGTCAGCGACCCCGCAAAGGACTTCCTCATCGAGAAGGGCTACAACCCTGACTTCGGTGCCCGTCCGCTGCGTCGCGCGTTGGCGCAGTTCATTGAGGATCCGCTTGCAGAGCGGCTGCTCAGTGGCGAGTTCGGCGAAGGCACCGCGATTGTTGCCGTGCACGAGGCCGGCAAGGACTACCTGACCTTCACCGGTACTGGTACTGAGAACACTGACGAGACTCGCAAGATCGAGGCGCAGCCGACCTGAGTCGGAGCGATTGCAAAGATTCCAGCTTCCACCGACTGGTCGTATGTTGCGACCAGTCGGTGTGTTTTTACCCGGGACCCGGTTGCGCTCATCGACTGCGCTGTCCGGTTCGTATAGTTCCAACGCGATGGCTACCGCCGTTACATCCACAAGCAGCGCAACGAAACACATGGTGGTGGACTCGCTGCACGTCTATCCACTCAAGGGCGCCGCGGGATTCTCCCCGAGCACGTGGCCCGTCGATGAGCGCGGGCTTCGTCATGACCGTCGCTTCATGGTGGTCGATGAGGACGGGGTATTCATCTCACAACGGACGAACCAACGGATGGCGCTGATTGGCGCAGCGATTTCCGACGCTGGACTGCGCATTGCCAGTGCAGCGGGAACGCTGGATGTTTCCTTCCCATCCGACAGCGCTCCAACCATCCGCGCCACCGTTTGGGACGATTGCCTTGACGTTCGCGTCGCTGATCCAAACGCAAGCCGCATGCTGAGTGAAGTTCTTCGCGCGCCCGCACAGTTGGTGTGGATGCCTGATGATTGCGAGCGATTGACAAGCGTCAAGCGCGGAGAACCAAGACGCCACGTCAGCTTTGCAGACGCTGCTCCGCTACTACTCGCAACGACCGCGGCCCTGGAAGAGTTGAACACCCGGCTGCAGCACAGCGGATCGTCGGCCATACCGATGGATCGATTCCGCCCGAACGTGGTGGTGCGTGGTGCCACGGCCGGCGCCGATGATCACTGGCGCATCCTGCGTATTGGCAACGCAGCATTTCGCGTCAGTAACGCCTGCAAACGCTGCAAGGTGATCACCATTGATCAATCAACCGGCGAGTTCGCAGGAAACGACCCGCTCACCACCCTTGCCACCTACCGCGCCGAAGGGCCAAGCGTTACATTCGGGCAGCACATGATGGCGGAGACTTCCGGTTCGATCAGTGTTGGTGATGCGGTGGCCGTTGATGCAAGGCATGAGCCATTGCCATAGCCTTCCCGCATGAACACTCAACAGCAACGGATGAAACTTGTAACGATCGCGGCACTTGTGGCTCTGACTGGCATCGCCGCATCCTGCAGTTCGCTGGTTGCAACCGGGACCGCCGATCAAGCGCATGCAGTGGCTCAACTTGCTCCGCTCTATGCGGTGCCGAAGTTTGTTGCACCGGGACCAGCCTTCGATGCAAAGAAAGTCATGGCTGGCAAGTCGATCCTCAGCATTCCGGGACCAACAAGCAACCCGTGGTACATGCAGGGCCTCACCGCGATGAAGAGCGTGGCGTCGATGGCGGGATACTCCTACTCCTTCGTTAATAACAGTGGCGAGCGGGCTCAATATCAGAAAGGCATGGAGACTGGCATTGCATCGAAGGTCTCATTGATCGACCTCTTTGCCGGGCCAAGTCCAAGTGATCTGACGAAGGAAATCGCTGCCGCGAAGGCGGCCGGGACGATCGTCGCGGTATCGCACAACTTTGGCGTCGGTGCCGCGGTGCCGAACGATGTTGCCAACCTACCCGTCGACTTCGCACGCGCGGGTCGTCTGTTGGCGGACTGGGTGATCTCCAAAGACACCACAGCTCATGTGCTGGTGCTCGTATCCGACGAGTTGCCGTCAACGGCGTCGCTCCGCAGTGGGATCGCTTCGGAGTTCGAGCAGTACGGCGGCCCGAACATCAAATTTACATTTACGAATGTCGCAATCGCCAATTGGAGTACGGGCCTGAAGCCCGCTGTGGAGGATGCATTCAAGGCCGATCCAACGATCTCCTACGTCATCTGCATTTACGACAGCATGTCCGAGTTCGTTGTGCCTGCGGTCGCCGCTGCAAACATGGAAGGCAAGGCGAAGATCATCGGATTCAACGGCACTCCATTCGTCCTTGACATGATCCGTGCTGGCAAGGTGGAGATGGCTGTGGGCGAATGCCTCGAATGGACTGGTTACGCGATCGCCGACGCTGAAATGCGCCTCATTGGCGGTATGGGCACGGTGAAAGACATGAACATTCCGCTGCGCATCTTCACCAAGGACAACGCAGCAGAAGCTGGAATCCCCGCCACCTTCTCCAAGGGCTACGGCGCCTCGTTCAAGTCGGACTACCGAAAGCTTTGGGGATTCTGAGCGGTCCGGACCGAGTTGCGAAGCCGGCACAATTCAATACAAGCACACGAAACACAACGCGCACCCCCGATGGGAGTGCGCGTTGTGATGTGTGAACTTGAAGATCTAAAGATCAGACTCCGCGACGGCGACTAGCACCGCCGATGAGGCCGGCCGCGCCGAGCAGCGCGACGGCGCCTGGAGCAGGCACCGCTGCCGCGTGGCCCAGGTACATGGTCTCAGCACCGACGAAGTAGGCCGTCGCAGCGATTCCCATTGGCTGAAGCTGGAAGGAAGTAATCGTCTGATTCGGATCAGCAACCCAGAATCCCATGAACTGGTCGGCAGAGCTGACGGTGCGAAGGATCGACTCGCCCGTGGAGAGCTTCAGCCAAATCCTGCCGCCAACGGCCTTGCCGCTACTGTCCACAAACTGGAAGCCGCCACCGATTCCGCGTACGCCACCCATCGGCAATTGATACTGAGCAGTGAAGTTCATCGTGAGTGCGGCGCCAGCTTGAGTGGCATACAGACCTGTTCCGGTGCTCTGCAGTGAACCGGCGGATACTGTGGCAGTCCATGCTGACCAGCCTGTGCCACCGGAGACAACCGAGCCGCTCGCGGGTCCCTTAAAGTTCTCCGTGTAGTACTCCGCTGAGTAGCCGGCACCGAAGAGGTTGATGTCTCCGTCAGTCGGCGCGTTCTGCCATTCCGTGAGGTCGGAGAAAGCGATGACGTCCGTGGTGTAACCAGCGTTGACTGAGGCGATGAGCGAGCCGGCAGCGATAGTTGCAAATGCAAAGTTCTTCATTTTTATACCCTGTTTCCCTGTGAAATCGAATTGTGTGTGAGGTGTCGGAAGAGTGAATTACTGCTTGCTCGTGCGGCGACGGCCGCTGGCAAAGACAGAGGCGACGGCCAAGAGCGCGCATGCACCTGGTGCAGGAACTCCCACGGATCCGAAGTACAAGTCGGTGGCCGAAACAACGGACACATCGGAGATCGGCTTGAGGATCAGACCGGTGATGGTGACGTCTGGATCAGTGACCCAGAATCCCGCGAACGAAGTCTTGCCAGTGAATTCGTGAACGATTGATGCGCCGCTTGAGAGCGTCATCTCGATGCGGCCAGGCTGATACTCGCCAGACGCGTCGATGAACCCGAATTCTCCGCCAATACCTCGGAGCCCGCCGACCACGGCGGCCTTACTGCCAAGGTCAAAGAACAGCGTGGCTCCAGACTTTGAAGTGGACATGGCGCCGGACCCCTGGGTGACACTGCCACCGCTTGCAGACGCGGTCCATGAGGACCAACCCAGTCCGCCATAGATAGAGGACATCGTGAACGGGCGCTTCGATTCAAAAGATTCCGAAGCGATAGCGGTGGTCGAATCTACGGGCAAGACTCCTGTCTTCGCTGCGAACTGAGTCCAGTCAGCAAGGCTATTGAAGGCGACCGTGGAGGCCACGCCTGCAAATGAACTACCGGCGAGAAGTCCGACCGTGCCGATCAATGCCAATGTATGAAGTTGCATCCCTGTTCCCTTTTCCGCGGGCAAACTGCCCGCTCGTTTCACCACCCAGGAAATCCTCGGTCCGCACGGACCTGTCGGATCAATCACCTCCCTGGGGCTGACCGCTCCCTGCGGCCTGCTCAGTTCAGTGCTCCCATGCCTATAGAGGCGAAAAATGGATGACGGATGGATCATGGCTGAGGCGCAGAATTTCAAAACTCGCCGTTTTCAACTGATAACAATAGAGGGACATTGATGAATGCCTCCTCCGGCTCGCTACGATCGGCCCCATGGAACTACTTGTCCTTGGTGGCACCGCATTCCTTGGACCGGAAATCGTGGCCAGCGCTCAGCGCCGCGGTTGGAAGGTGACCCTGTTCAACCGCGGCAAGACGCGCGCGGACCTGTTCCCAGATTTGGAATCCATTCGCGGCGACCGTGATCCTGCCAAGGGCGAGGGTCTGAAGGCGCTGGAGAAGGCCATCGCCGATGGGCGCCGCTGGGATGGCGTGATTGATACATCCGGCTATCGACCGCAGGACGTGCGTGCGTCCGCCACATTGCTCGCCAAGGCCGCGCGACATTACGTGTTTGTTTCCACAGTATCCGTGTACGCCTCCATGGCCACTCCGAATGCCGACGAGGGCGCAGCGGTGGGCACGATCGAAACACCGGAAGAACAGAAGCTCAGCAACGAAACGTACGGACCACTCAAGGCCGCGTGCGAGAAAGAAGCGCTCAAGGCGTTTCGCGAGCGCTGCTCCGTGCTGCGCCCGGGACTGATCGTTGGACCTGGCGACCCGACCGATCGGTTTACGTATTGGCCCGTGCGTATTGCACGCGGCGGGCGCGTCTTGGTGCCTGGCCCCAAGGAGCCGCGCAAGGCGCTGATCAGTTTCGTTGATGTGCGCGACTGCGCGGAGTTCTGCGTTCGCTGCATCGCCGATGGTCACGGCGGAACCTACAACGTGACCGGACCTGCCGGACCGTTGACGTTTGACGAAATGGTTGACGGCTGCAAGGCGTGCACTGCAGCGTCGGTGGAATTCGTACCGATCGATGAGACGTATTTGCTTGAAACTGCGAAGGTTTCACCATGGATGGGGCTGCCGCTCTGGCTGCCTGAAGATCCAGAATTTGCAGGCGCTGGCAACATCAGCCGCGCGCGCGCCGTTGCAGCTGGCTGCACGTTCCGCCCACTGGCAGACACCGTACGTGACACGCTGGCGTGGTGGGATAAGCAGCACCCCGATGCGTATGTATGGGGCGCTAAGCCCGGCCAACCCGGCCTATCAGCGGAGCGCGAATCAACCATCATCACCGAATGGGAAGCGTCAAAGAAGTGACGCCCGAAGAGTTCCCTATTGGACCACCGGCTGCACCCGAGCAATTGATGCTCGCTGGTCCACGCCCGCGACTTGAGGAACTGTGGCGGGTCATTCGCATTGCGGTGGAATTCATTCGTGGATTTCGAAAGCTGCACTTTGTTGGTCCGTGCGTGACGGTGTTTGGCAGTGCGCGCTATCCCGAAGATCATCGGTGGTACGCCTTGGCGCAACAGGTGGGCGCTGAGCTTGGCCGGCGTGGGTTTACCGTGATGACTGGTGGCGGCCCCGGGATCATGGAGGCTGCCAATCGCGGCGCTCGTGAAGTGGGTGCGCCCAGCATTGGTTGCAACATCGCCCTACCGAATGAACAGAAACCGAATCCGTGGTGCGATCGAACCGTGGAGTTCCGCTACTTCTTCATTCGCAAAGTAATGCTGCTGAAGTACTCGTATGGATTTGTAGTGCTGCCGGGCGGCTACGGCACCATGGATGAACTGTTTGAAACGCTCACCCTCATGCAAACTGGCAAGATCGCTGACTTTCCAGTGGTCATCATGGGGAAGGGCTACTGGGATGAACTGGATGACTTCATTCAGAAGCGCATGATTCCAGACGGGACGATCGATAAGGAAGATCGCGGCCTTGTGAAGGTCACCGATGACCCGGTAGAAGCAGCAGAGTTCATCGCTGAAGTTACCAAACGACGATTCGGGCTACGCCTCGGCGCGCGCGCGCGCAAGCGTTGGTGGTTGTTCGAGGGCTGATCGATTTCGGTTGCCAGCGCCGAGCCATCTTGGGTCGGTTCGGCTTGTTGACCATAACGAGTATCACACACCTCCATGACAAAGGCGTTCCGAATCACCATGGTCGATGGCCCCCCCGGCAGTGCCGGGCAGTTCGAGGTCCACTCCGACCGCCCCACCGTCATCGGGCGCGCGGACGACTGCCACGTCCAATTGCCAACGTTAACGATCGGCCGTCGACATGCTGCGCTGGTCTGGAGCACCGACCAAGGCACCGGCGAAGGGCACGTGCGGCTGCGCGATCTTGACAGTCGGACCGGCACCATGCTCAACGGCACCCGCCTCGCACGAAGCGCGGAGATTCGCATCGAATCGGGTGACCTGATTGGCGTGGGCCCCTTCCAATTCCGGCTCGATGGTGCGGACAACACTCAGTCCCCCATGCACTCCATTCGACTTGGTGAAGAGGATGTCAGCA
Source organism: Chitinophaga pinensis (assembly GCA_943329105.2). Classification (GTDB taxonomy): domain Bacteria; phylum Planctomycetota; class Phycisphaerae; order Phycisphaerales; family SM1A02; genus UBA966. Next base: position 6,507 of record CALQCP020000087.1, read on the forward strand.
GCGGAATGCTGGCGGAAGCCATTCTGCTTGAGCATCCAAATGCCCTTGCTGCCGATTACTTGGTGCATCTCCTCAACGCAACCGAATCGATGTCACACGCAACTGACCTCGCCAGTGTGGCGGACGCCGCGGTGCGTTCGTTGGTTGCAGCTACAAGTTTTTCAAACGTTGCCTTCTTGCTACAAGGCAACACTGTTGATCGCATTGATGCACTCGCATGTGCTGGGCGCATCCAAGATTCCACGGGTGCCGTATTGGTCAGTCGGACCATGCTGCGCAACGCACGAGACCGCGCGTATGTCTATCACCGCGAAAGTAGCAATGCGCCCATACTTGCCAGCGAAAGCGTGCTGCGCATGGACATTCAAGAGGCCGCGTGCATTCCAGTGAAGACTGGAGCTACGTTCCATGGCTGGCTCTATCTCGACCGTCGCGGCGCGTCATCAAGCACAAACATTCACGAGGCGGTGAACTTCGCTGCTGCTATCGGCCACTTTGTTGGCTTGGCGCTTTCCAATGTGGCGCGTATGCAACTCCAAGAACGCATGGACCGTGAGCAACGCGAACTGTTCAGTGGCACCATGCGCACGCTCATTGAGGCGATTGATGCCAAGGATCCCTACACGCGCGGACACAGCGATCGCGTGAGTCGATTTGCCGCGCTGCTTGCCGAACGAGCCCAACTCGGAAGTCCGTTCGTCGAGCAAGCGCGCTTGTGCGGGTTGGTGCACGACATTGGAAAGATTGGCGTGCCCGAGGAAATTCTGCGCAAGCCGACCAAGTTAGAAGTGCATGAGTTCGCAGCAATTAAACAGCACCCAGAACGGGGGTTGTCCATGCTGCGTGATATTCCGCAACTGCGCGAGATCCTTCCGGGAGTGCTTGATCACCACGAGCGCTGGGATGGTCAGGGTTACCCCAACCAAAGCGCCGGCATGGACATCAGCCACCTCGGACGCGTCGTTGGCATCGCCGACGCGTTCGATGCAATGACAAGTTCCCGGTTGTATCGCCCCGCGCGAAACACTGCGGCGGCATTGGATGAGATTCGCAGATGTGCAGGTACGCAATTCGACCCCACGTTGGCTGAGGTCTTTGCCAGCATCTCACCTGAAGAACTCGAGCCGATTATGTCACATCGAAGGCCGATGATGCCGGCGACCGATGCGCTGGGGACGTAACTGACACCGCGAGCATGCATGCTGCGCATCCCGCGCGATTACTTCTTCGCGTCGGCCCCGGCCTTGACCTCAACCTCTAAGGTGAGGACCTGCTTCGCCGCAATGTTCTTGTCAGTGAGGCTCACCTGAGCAAATTCAATCTTGGTCTTGCCGACCTTGCGGGCGTGCAGGTGGTAGATGGTTTGCATGTCCGTGCCAGCCGCTAGCTTGCCGTCCGGCTCGATATCAAAGGATGCATCGACTAACAGATACGCATCGTTGGGAGTACGGCATTGCCACTCGTATCCATCGCCGGACTTCGAAGCGAGGGAAACCTTGAAGTCTTCGCCATCGGTGGCAGTGCCGTCCGTGGACTTCGTGAGTTTCAAGACGTCACCCTGCGCGATCGGACCGCCGCTGTGATCCTTACCACCCAAGAGGAGCCGCACGGCCATCACTGGCGGCGGGCCGTTCTTGCAGCCCTGCATCGGGACAGACACGCAGGCGAGAGCAAGAAGAGCGATGGTGACTTTGGAGCACGTTGGCATGGTGAAACAGTCTTTCGATGGCGTGGGGATGAATCCTGGTTCGCAAGCGGCGCCGCCGCAAGGAAACCGCACTCTACCCCCTATCGGCGCACCCGCCCCACTCTCCTACAATTCTGCCGATGTTCCGCCTTCAGAGCCCCTACCAGCCCACTGGCGATCAGCC
>CALQCP020000088.1 GCA_943329105.2 Chitinophaga pinensis
CCGGCAGTTGGACGTACGCCCCGTGGGTGCCAACCGGACGAACAGATTCGCCCGAGGCTAAGCGGAACCTTGTGGAGCGCAGCCGTCCGCGTCCGAGGGTCCCGCGCGCAACGGAGGGGGCGGGGGACGGCTCAACTCACTTCAACCGCGCGCAATGAGGGGGCGGGGGACGACTCAACTCACCTCAACGGCGAAAATGGGGACAGGGGTGAACGGCACCTATTTATCGCGGTGCGCTTTCTGGCTCCCTATGATTGCCCTCCCGTGCTCCTCCTGATTGACAACTATGACTCGTTCACCTGGAACCTCGTCCAGCGCTTCAGCGAGATTGACCCGAGCTTGCGCATCGAAGTCATCCGTAATGATGCCATCGATGTTGCGGGTGCCGAGGCGCTTGCACCCACGCACTTGGTGATCTCGCCAGGTCCGTGCACGCCGAAGGAGGCCGGCATCAGCGGCGCGCTGCTTTCGCATTTCAAGGGGCGCATCCCAGCGCTCGGCGTGTGCCTTGGTCACCAAGCGATCGGCGACGTCCATGGCATGACCGTTCGTCGCAATGATATCGCAGTGCACGGTAAGACCAGTCCCATTCATCATGATGGACGCGGGCTCTTTGTTGGTCTGTCGAACCCCTTCATCGCAACGCGCTACCACTCGCTGGTGATCGATCCAGCCACGGTTCACCCGGACTTTGAAGTGACCGCTCGTACTGAGCGTGATGAGATCATGGGCATTCGGTGGAAAGCCCCCGCCGACGCAGCGCCACTTGAGGGCGTGCAATTTCACCCGGAGAGTTTCCTCACTGTCGAGGGTCCGAGGCTTCTTGCTAACTTCCTGGCGATGCAACCCGCAGCCACAAGTGCCGCGGCTTCGGCTGCTGTTACGCGGTCGGCGTGAAAGTCATGCCGCTTTCGACATAGAAGTTCAACATGTCGCCGGTCTGCCATGAGCCCGCCGTTTGTGACGGCTCAATGGTCACCCATGCCGGGAACGCCAACTCCAGGAGCACGGCGTTGGCAGTCACATCGACGGCCAACACGCGTCCCTGCACAATCCGTGGCGTGCCCCAGACTGGTTCGATGAAGCATCCGCCTGCGTTCGCGTGCCAGGCGCGCAACGCTTTGCCGCGCACGGAACCGTTGATGCGCTTGCCTACTTTGCTTGCAAGCGTTGCGACATCGCCAACCAGCACCAGCTCCACGCGGTACGCGGAGTTGGGCATGGAGATGCGCACGCGTGCGGGCGTACTTCCCGATGCAGGGATGATCTCTTCCAATACAACACGGGCGATGTCTTGAACAGTAGTAGTCATTGGTGGGCTCACATTCACTTTGCAGCGGCCGTCGGCGCTTCGATGATCTTCTTCATAGTGGCCGATGCGTTGTAGACGGCCATCTCGCCGGCGCCAGCAGCATCAACGCCAAGGCGCCCGATCTGCACACCGTGCGAATTGCGAACGCTGATCGCGCCGCCGTCGCCATCAACTGCAGCTCCAGCGACCACGATTGCCTGACCGGTGGTGTCGAGCAGATTCATCAGCCCGCCCGTCTTACCTCCGCCGATGGCGGCCACGCGTCGCTCTTGCATGTATGCGGCAAGCGTTCCTGCTGATCCGGTTGCTTCTGCCATGAATGCAGGTGCGCCGGTCGAAGTTCCAACCATGAATCGACCGCCGCCTTCTTCCTTGGTGTCCATGAGAATGGCAGCAGCACCTGAGCCATTGAGCACTTCGATCGCTCCGCCCTTGCCAGCGCCCGCGCTTGCAAGCGAAACAGCTACCGCACCCGCGCCGTCCTTCAAAGTCAGATGTCCGCCAGCAACTGCAAGGAACGCGGCGCATTCATTGCCTGATGCATCAGCGATGCGGAGTGTGCCAGTCTGATCTTCCGCGCCGCCAGCAAAGACGATTTCCTTGCCGGCTTGATTGCGCATCGAAAGTACCGAAGCACCTTGAGCCACACCAGCCAGCATGCCAAGTTCACCACCGGGGCGCCGCATACTGATGACTGCTCCACCGGCGCCTGCTTCGGCGCGCAGACTGCTGGCGTTGTTGCCCGAGCCATTCAGCACGAGCGCGCCGCCTTCTTCGCCGCGCGCGAATGTTGCCAGCGTAGTGCCGTCAACGTCACCGATTTCAACGCGACCACCAATCGGTGTTGCAAAGAGACCGCCGACAGGCTTGCCGACAAGATTCCAAATCGCCAGGTCGCCACCGTCTGTGCCCGCCGACAGGCGCACCACATTCGCGCCACCCTTCGACCAGACATCAAGTTGACCGCCAGTGTCACCAGCTTGCGCAAGCATGACCACCTTGTCGCCTTCGCCAACAACTTCAAGGCGTCGAACGCGGATCACGTCTTCAACGCGTGCCACCTGCGTTGCGGCAACCAGGCCGCCAGCGAGTGCCACCGCGCCCAAGATGATCGTTCCGGTGCGCCAGCGCACGGCATCGCGTCGCGCTGCGGCGAGCTCATGCTCAATGCGTGCAAGGCGGGTGGTGATCGCGGATGACATATCGGTGTGTTCGGAAGTTCCCATAGGTGTTTTGTAGGATACGCGTCTTACAGAAAGCGCGACCCCCGATGAGCAAGAAGACCACCACCAAGCGACCGTCCCCAATCAAGCACACCACCCTTGGCATCGGGCTTGTTGGCACCAAGTTCATGGGCAAGGCCCACAGCAATGCGTGGATGTCCGCCCCCCGGTTCTTTGACTTGCCGCTGGTAGTGAACATGCGGGCGGTGGCTGGCACCAAAGTGCAGGATGTGGCTGAATTCTCGCAGCGTTGGGGGTGGCAGTGCTGCAGCGACGAGTGGCAAGACTTGGTCACCGATCCGCAGATTGGCTTGATCGACAACTGCACTCCCAACCACGTCCATGCGGAAGTTTCCATCGCCGCTCTTGCCGCCGGCAAGCATGTGGCGTGTGAGAAGCCGCTTGCGGGCACCCTGGACGACGCCCGCCGCATGCGCGATGCCGCCAAGAAGGCAGCCGCCAAGGGGATCAAGACATTCGTTTGGTTTAACTACCGCCGTTGCCCGGCGGTGGCCTTTGCGCATCAGTTGGTGAATGAAGGCAAACTTGGCCGCATCTTCCATGTGCGTGCGAGCTACCTCCAAGATTGGGGCGGTCCATCGACGCCGCTTCTATGGCGCTTTCAAGGCAAACTTGCAGGCAGTGGGGCGCATGGCGACCTGAATGCACACATCATTGATATGGCCCGATTCATTACCGGTGAAGAAGTAACCGAAGTCGTCGGCGCGATCGAGGAGACTTTCATCAAGGAGCGCGACATCATCGAATCAACCGGCGGTGCCATTGCCGGCAAGGGCGCCAAACGCGCCGTGCGTGGCAGCCGCAAGGGCAAGAGCACCGTGGATGATGCGGTCCTCTTCATGGCGCGCATGTCTGGTGGCGCGATCGCAAGCTTTGAGGCCTCGCGCCTCGCCACGGGCAACCAGAATCGCAACCAGATTGAGATCAATGGCGAGAAGGGCAGCCTGAAGTTTGACTTTGAGCGCATGAACGAACTGCAGTGGTGGGATCACACGCTGCCCGCACGCCTGCGCGGTTGGAGCCGAGTGATGTGCACCGATGCCACTCATCCCTACGCGGGCAACTATTGGCCCGCCGCGCACGTGCTCGGCTACGAACATTGCTTTGTGAGCCAAGCGGCGGACACGGTCATGGTGCTTGGCGGCAAGAAGCCAGTGGTAGCCATCCCTGATTTTGCGGACGCCTATGAAACACAACGGGTTCTTGAGGCAGCCATTCGCTGCGCACGAACGCGTCGGCCGGTGGCACTTTCCGAAGTGAAGTAGTCCCGCGCGCGATTTTGCTAGCCTTGTGGGCATGTCCATACGCATGCTGATTGCCATCGTTGTCGGGACGGTTCTTGCCTTTGGCTGGGGTGCGGTCTCTTGGACAACCGGTATCTATGACTTTGCAATCAAGCCGCTCCCCGGCGGCGATGGATTGGCAGCAACCTTTGAATCTGCGTCGGCAGCGGACGGGGCGTACATCTACCCCGCACCGCCCGCCACTGCAGTCATGACGGGGCAGCAATCCGCCATTGCTACCAACTCGTACCGTGAAGAGCACCGCAAGGGTCCGCTCATGCTGGTGCTCATGCGCCGCCAAGGTGTTGACCCAATGTCGCCGACGGTCCTGGTACGCGGCTTCATGATTGAGTTCTTCGGCACCGCACTTCTGGCCACCATCATTGCCGTGGCATGCAAGTTCGGCGCGCGATTGCAAGATCGATTGGCGCTTGGAATTGTGGTCCCTGCGTTCGCCATGCTTTCGTCGCATGCAGTGGTCTGGAATTTCTTCCACCTTCCCGACTCATTCTCCATGGTCTTATTCATCGACGGAATGATTGCGTGGACGTTGTCTGGTGTGGCGTGCGCGCTCATCATCAAACCCGCTAAGCGCTGAATAGAGTGTTCGGTTGGCTCAAATGAAATTCCAAAGAGTCCTATGAAGTTCCAGTCTCCAAAAGGCACCCGCGATTTCTATCCAGCCGAGATGGCTGTCCGCCGTCGCATTGAAGGCGCGTGGCGCGATGCAAGTATTGCGTTTGGCTACGACGAAATTGACGGTCCCACCTTTGAGCACCTTGAGCTGTATACGGCAAAGAGTGGCGAAGGAATTGTGAACGAACTCTTCAGCTTCCGCCGCGCTGGTGGTAGTGATGATTACGCGTTGCGCCCGGAATTCACGCCGACGCTTGCGCGCATGGCCGCCGCGCGCGCTGCGCAGTTACCGATGCCAGTCAAGTGGTTCGCCATTCCCAATTTCTTCCGCGCCGAACGCCCGCAGCGCGGCCGATTGCGTGAGTTCTATCAGTGGAACGTTGATCTTCTGGGCGCTGAAGGTCCGGCGATCGACGCCGAAATCATCGGCGTTGCAATCGCGGCACTCGCGCGGCTTGGTCTGCGCGCTACCGATGTACGTGTCAAGATCAGTCACCGCGTGGCCGCCGCCAATGTGGTGCGTGCGCTGGGTGTGGCCGATGAATCCGTTGCCGGTGCATTTGAACTGCTGGACCGCCGCGACAAGATGGCGCCGGAAGAATTCACCAAGCGCGCTGCAGCACTTGGTCTTGCGGGCGATGCACTGGCGCGCTTTGAAACCGTGGTGCGAACGCGCGTGCAGATCACTGATGACATTGGAGTGCTGGCCACCACTGCGGGAATTGCCCCGGATTCCCTGGCAGAACTCGTTCTCCTGCGCGACGCACTGGTGGCTGCGGGGCTCGCCGATTGGTGCGAGTTTGACCTGGGCATTGTGCGCGGTCTGGCCTACTACACCGGGACCGTGTTTGAAATTCACGAAGCGTCCGGCGGTGAACGCGCCATTGCAGGTGGCGGTCGCTATGACGGACTCATTGAACTCTTCGGCGGACCCAAGACGCCGGCGATCGGCTTCGGTATGGGCGATGTGGTGCTTGGACTGGTGCTCGCAGACCGTGGTCTCCTGCCAGCCGATGGCACGGAATTGCTGCCGCGCCCCGACGCGTTCGTCATTGCAACTGCTGATCCCGCCGCTGATGCGGAATTGCCGCGATTGGTTGCTCGCCTGCGCGGCGAAGGGTTGCACGTTCGTCACAGTTACAAGGTCACACGCAACGTTGGTAAGTTGCTGGCCGATGCGTCTAAGCAGCGTGCGCGATTTGCTGTACTCCTGGGCGCGGAATTGGCGGACGGTCGTGTCATGTTGAAAGATCTTGCCAGCGGCGAGCAGCGCCCAGTAGCGCTGACTGAACTACCCGCGCTTCTTCGCGCGCCCGCATGAAACGCATTCTGGTCATCGTCGCGGTTGAAGCGGAACGCACCGCACTCGGCGCGCGTTGCCTTGCTGCGCCAGAGTTGCGCGTTGTTGTTGCTGGTATTGGTCGCACCAACGCTGCGGCTGCGACTGCCGAGGCGCTCGCCGAGGCGCGTGCAACAGGTGCGCCGTTTGCCGCGGTCATCTCCACAGGCATCGCTGGCGCGCTCCCAGGCTCAAATCTTGCGCTCGGCACGGTGATTGTTGCCGACGCGTGCATCTACGCAGAAGAAGGCATCGCACTTCCTGAAGGTCAGGGTGATATGCGCGTCCTCGGCTTCCCGCTCGGCGATTTCGAAGGGAACCGTGTGCCAGTTGACGGCGCGCTGCTTGTGGCATTTCGTGCGCTCGGTCCCGCATGCGCGATTGCCACCGTGGCCACGTGCTCTGGCACGGACGCGGCGGCGCTGTCGGTTCGAACGCGGACCGGTGCGATGGCCGAAGCGATGGAAGGCGCGGCGGTGGTGCATGCGGCGCGGCGCGTTGGCATCCCAGCCATCGAGATTCGTTCGATCAGCAATACCACTGGCGACCGAGCAACGCAGCGGTGGGACATCGCGGCTGCGTTCACCGCGCTGCAGCGCGTTGGCGACGCGCTAGTGAACTTCGCACGCTAGTTCCAAAGCGCGCCGATGACGGCCACCAACCATATCGCTACCCCGAACGCAAACTTCACTAATACGCCCGCCATTCGGCCCGCAGCAGCAGCGGCGGCCGGCAGTACCAGGCTGATCGCGCTGCGGTCGCCATAGGTCATTTCGCCAATGAACGCGCCGACGGCGGCACCGATGAGTGCGCCAGCAAGTGTTCCAGCAAGGGGAATGAACGCCAACAGCACCGTTCCCAGCAGCGCTCCTGCGAATGATCCAAGCACTGCGCCCCAAGCGCCGCGCCCGCGCGCGCCACCAACACGCGCGCCAGCAGCGCCCATGGCGGTCTCGCACACCTCGCCAAGGATGGCAAGCATGAACAGCGCCACCAGCGTCCACCCGCTGTAGAGCGGCGCGCCGTCGCCTGACAGCGACCACAGTTGTGCGGCGCCCACCAGAATCAAGATCGCCCAATTGCCCGGCAGCGTGAGGAGCGTTAACAAGAGGCATCCACCGCCCAGGCCAGCCATCAGAAGTGCCACCACGATTGTTTCGCCAGTCATGAGTGGATCCTCTTCCAAAGGCCGGTGGGTAGTGCGGCGATCCGTGTGCGCGTGCCGTCCGACCAGTGCAGGTCGATGTTGGTTCCGTCCGTTCCGTGTGGGCACCAGGTGCCGGTTCGGACCGGGGTCACTCGGCCGCGCCCATCGCTGAGTTCTCGCGGCGCGGTCAATGCAAGATACGCGGCGCGGTGTGCGCCGATCCGCTCCGCGGTGGTCGATTGACCAGCGGCCAGGGTTCCCGGGTCGTTGGCGGTTCGCCACGTGGCGCAGGCAAGATCGTCTTCGCCGTGGGGCGTGCGCGTTGCAAGGAGCACGTCAAAGTGGTCGCCAGCTGCACCGCCAGTATGGTGAAGCACCGCCGCGGCGTGTGGAAATGGCGGGCCGGTGAGTACAGGAAATGGCGGCGCGGATTCGGTCACGCCGATATCATCCCATGAACCCTGCGGACGCCGTTCGCGGGGTGCACACGCTGCCAGGAGGGCACATGCCGCACATGAATTCAACGCACGGACGCACTTTCCCAATCGCACTTCTCTTCGCCCATGTCGTGGCGCTCCCGATGCTGCTTTCGGGATGCAAGGCATCGGACAGCGCCGAGTCGCGCGCCAACGAAGCCAACGAACGACTTCGCTACGGCCAGTACGCCGAGGCAGCCGCGGCGGTAGAGCCAGTGGTTCGCGATCAGCCCGGTGATTGGCGCGCGCAGTTTGCGTATGGCCGAGCCATGCTGGGGCAGGGCAAGCTTGACGATGCGCGCCGTTCGCTTGACCGCGCGTACCGCCTGCAGCCGGCCAACGAAGAAATCGTGACCAGTCTTGCCGAGTGCATGGCGCAGCAGAAGGATGTCAAGGACGCGTACCAGTTGTTGCGCGCCTTCGGCAAGGACTTCCGTTCGTGGCGTGCCTACTTGGCGTTGAGCCGTGTTGCGGAAGATGCTGGCGATCCGGACACGGCGGCCACCAGTGCGATGGACTCCATCAAAGTCAATGAGCCGCTTCCTGGGCAGCGAGCTTCCATCGAGCCGTACATGCGCGCTGCGGATTTGGCTTTCAAGTTTGGCAAAGAGGCGGATGGCGTTCGTCGCTTGCGTCAGGCGTATGGAATTATTCCAAATGACCCACGCATTACCGATGCACTGGCTGCGCATCAGGTTGCCATTGGTAAAGACACCGCCCTCCCGCTTGGGCCGTAATGCCCGTGCATTTCCTCGCATGATGCTCCGCCACGCTGCATGACGCCTGATTCCACCAATCCCCGCGAACGGTGGCTGAGTTGGCTGGGCACGCTCGGCGATCTTGCGCGTTTGCGCACGCTTCGGCTATTGGAGCGTGAGGAACTTGGCGTTGGTGAA
>CALQCP020000089.1 GCA_943329105.2 Chitinophaga pinensis
GCCTGCACTTCATCGCCCATGTCGAACCACTTCTTGCCGCTTGGCCCCATCTGCTCCGCAAGCTTGAGACCCCAGCGGCGCAAGATGCCCGCGCGGTGATCGCCATTCTTGTAGACGCGATGGCCAAAGCCCATCAATTTGCGCTTCTCAGCAAAGGCGCGCTGCATCCACGCATCGGTGGTCATCTTGCCGCCAGCGCAGTCCTTATCCAAATCCTTGAGCATTTCCATGGCCATCTCATTGGCGCCGCCGTGCAGCGGACCCTTGAGCGCACCGATGCCGCCACAGACCGCGCTGTGCATGTCACTCTCGGTGCTTGCAATGCAGCGGCACGTGAATGTGCTGGCGTTGAAATCATGCTCCGCGTAGAGAATCAGGCTGACATCCATGATGCGCGCCTCAAGCTCTGATGGCTTCTTACCAGTCATCAGCCACATGAGATTGGCTGCATGACCAAGCGAAGCATCGGGCTCAAGCACTGGCTTGTTCTCAATAGTGCGCTGAATGGCTCCGATCAACGTTGGGATCTGCGCCAAGAGACGCTTGGACTTGCGCAACTCCGCGTCCGGTGCGTTGGACTCGCACTCGGCATCGTGATGACCAAGAATGCTCACGCCCGTGCGCAAGAGACTCATTGGGTGTGCGGTCGGTGCAGCCTTCACGACCGCAGCAAGTTGATCGATCACCGTCTTCTGAACGGCGCGCATGCCCTTCACTTCATTGCTGAACGCTGCAAGCTCCGCGTCGGTTGGCTTGGTGCCAATCAGAACGAGGTGCGCAACTCCTTCAAAGGTGGCCTTCTCGGCCAAGTCAGCAATCTCGTAGCCGCGATAGATGAGTTCGGTCTGCGTGACAGCGCAGATCTTGGTTTCGCCAATCACTTGGTTGGCGAGACCGCGCGTGTCGACAGGCTTTGCGGTTGGGACCGAGGTAGCAGGAGTGGCGGTGACCATGGTTTCTAGACCTCGAGATAGCAAAAATGCGAGCGGATTCGAATGATCCGTGATGGTAACCGGGCACGCAGTTCAAGACGACCCGGGGTAGCATCGAACCCGACATGAAGAGGCCATCCGCCCTGTATTTTGTGCTCAGTTCCACCGTTATTGGCGCCCTTGCGCTCCTGCCGGCGGGCTGCGGCGGTCCGCCCATCGTTGGCGGTGGCCCTCTGGAGCCCAGTCGCGCACCTGCCGACAACGCCGTCAAAGACTTGACCGCGTGGCTGCCCGGCAACTATTCGACCGCTGCTCAGGCCGCCGCGGACAGCACCTACTTTGACGTTCGTCTGCACATCGTTCCCATCTGGACCGACCGCGCCGACGGGCCGTGGATGTATGTGGAGCAAGCGATGGCCGACAGCCAGAACGTTCCGTACCGCCAGCGCATCTACCGCCTGATCACCCTGCCGAACAACTGTGCCGAGATCGTGATCTATGAACTCCCCGGCGCACCACTCGCATGGGCGGGTGCATGGCGCAACCCCGAGCGCTTCAATACGCTCGACCCCGGCATCATTGACATTCGCCCAGGCTGCAGCATGATGCTGGCGTACCAAGGTTCGCAACAGATCACTGGCGCCACCAAGGGTGCCGACTGCGGCACTGCCCTGCGCGAGGCGAAATACGCCACCACCGACGTCACTGTGACCGCCACCGAACTCAATAGCTGGGACCGCGGCTACGACGCTGCTGGCCAGCAGACGTGGGGCTCCGTCAAGGGCGCATATCGATTCATCAAGGAATCGCCCGCAGTGAATACCGCACCGCATCCAGAACAACCAATGGGCGACGAAGCATCCATCGCCGCACCTGCACCCGAGCCACAACGATGACGACACTGACACCGCATCCCGGCCGAAGACTTCGCGAAGCATGGCAACGCGGCACCGTCATGGTCCCCGGCGCATTCAATGCATTGGTGGCGCGCGCCGTGGCGCAGGCTGGATTTGCAGCGTGCTACATCTCTGGCGGCGCAACAGCTAATGCGTGCGGATATCCCGATATTGGGCTGGTCACCCTGACGGAAATGGCGCGCACCATTCGTGAAATAAGTGATGCATCCAAGCTGCCAGTCATCGCTGATGCCGATACGGGCTACGGCGAAGTGGAATGCTGCGTACGAACCGTGGTGGAATACGAACGCGCCGGCGCTGCTGCACTGCACGTCGAAGACCAGATCTTTCCAAAGCGCTGCGGCCACTTAGACGGCAAAGCGCTGATCAGCGCTGCTGCCATGGTGGACAAAGTCCGCGCCATGGCCAACTACCGAGTGAATCCTGACTTTGTGATCATCGCGCGTACTGATGCGGTGCATGTCACTGGCTTCGGTGATGCAGTGACGCGCGCCAACCTGTATCGCGAGGCAGGCGCGGACATGATCTTCCCGGAAGGTCTGCAAACCGAGAAAGAGTTCGCAGATTTTGCCAAAGCATCACCCGGGCCACTGCTTGCCAACATGACGGAGTTTGGCAAGACCGCCGACATCTCCGCGGAACGATTTCAAGAACTTGGATACCAAGTGGTGATCTACCCGCTCAGCATGATGAGGCTTGCCATGGGCGAAGTGACCCGCGGGCTGGCCGCGCTCAAGCGCGATGGCAGTGTGCGCGAAAGCTTGCCGCGCATGCAGACGCGCAAAGAGTTGTACGAGCTACTGGCCTACACGCCAGGCGAGCAGTGGAACTACCCAAACGACCGGTAAATCCACGCTGATACTGCTAGTTCACCACGATGTCGTAGTTCAGCTGCGTGGGATCAGTGGTGCTGCGGTACCACGAAATTCCCACATCGTTCGGGCGCAGATTGCGCGTGCGCAACATGGGTGGCATGGGTGATTGCTCCTCAAGCTTCTTTGCTTTCGTACCCTTCGGCGGTTTGTTCGCAACCAATTCAATGGTGACTGGCTTGGTGTTCACCTCGTCATCAGGAATGGCAAAGTTGGCGTCGTCCGCAGCGTCAAGTTTCGTCACATAGCCATGCGAACTGCTGGTGTATTGAAACTTTGCCTCGCGCATTGCAACGTGTAATTCCGCAAGGTCCTTGGGGCGACCGCCCTTTGCCCAAACGTCGCGCAAGCCTTCGGCTAAGAACTCCAATCGCCCTCGTGCAGCCACGTATGCGCCGGGCTTGGCAACCTTGGCGTACTCCTTCCATCGTGCTTCAAAGCGCAGGACGTCCGACTCTGCTGCCAATGAAAATGCCTTGCGCATCGCGTCGAATGGCTTGGTGCCGTCATTCAATAGTTTCAACATGGCGGTGAACGAAGCGCCGTATTTGCCGTTTTCTCCATAGACCAGAAACTGCACCATCGACCAACTTTGCATGTATTGCAAGCCAGCGTTGCCGTTACGGACATTGCCGTTCCAGCGTTGATCATCCATCTGCAGGAGATCCATGAATGGAATGTATTTATCTTGATTGACAGCCTTGCGCACTTGATCAACCACTTGCGGACTCGCTTGGCCAATGATGACCGATGTGCCTTCTACGACCGACTCGCCGAAAAACTCTGCGAGGCCTTCGTTGAGCCACGGCGGCATTTCATTGCCAAAGAATGCATATGCAAACTGATGGAATCCTTCATGCTGAATCACATGCTCCACGCGTTGCTTGGGAAGTCCCTCCACCCAAAATGCCAAGCCCGCTCCGCGTGGACTCACAAAGAACATTCCGCCCGAACCAGTGCCATTGATCCCGAACTGGGTGCGCAGCGTGTCGAGGTAATCCCGCTGCTTGGAAAAGATCAGAACATTTGGATACTCAGGCGAGCGCTTACGAAGGCCTGACTGTGCGATGAGCTGCTTGGTGAACTCGCCGTACATGGTGTCAAGGTGATCTGCGTACTGCTTGGTCTGCGTAGCGCCAAGGTCACTGCGAATGGTGTAGTAGCGGCTGGTGGGAAGCTTTTGTCCGAGGGGCGGGGCGGTGCTGTCCCACCAGGTTCCAACGGCCTGTTGCGGAACACTGCTCGCGCCGAGCAATGCTGCGCACAGAGCCACGACGGCTGCGTTCATCACCATGACGGCGCCGCGTTGCAGGCTTGTCCGGATCGATGCAGGCACTCTTTCAGGATAGATGGAGGCTTCACCGGGTCGCGTTGCACCGCTTGGAGTTACGCCTTTACCGGACTCTCCGATCAATCCGGGGTGATTTCTCCAAAAAGACGTCACCTTGGACTTGCAATGGGGAAATTTGGGTACATACTCTCCGTAACCCTTTCTTCGGAAGAAGGGAGCCGTGAAAAGGGCCAGCAACCACTCTGGTGGTCTGAGGTTTGTTTGATTAGGGAATAAGGGCCCGACTCAAACTACTAAGGGACACTGGGAAAAGGGAACTCTCGTGTTTCGTTCGCTTCGAAAGAGGCGTCCGCCACAAGTGCTACCAGACTGGGTGCGAGGGATTGAAGGGAAAGGGAGACCGGCCGCGAACTCTAGAAAAGGGCGCGGCCGAGTTTCTTTTTAGGGCTTTTTGGACAACTCGCTGCTGACTCAACATGCTGACCGATCCAATGGAACGAATGCCCGGAAGCATCCGTATACTTCCCGATTCGCGATCGGAGCGCTGTTTCTGCGCCCCCGTTCGCGGAACCAGGAGCCCCTGACGCGATGATTGACCACACGATGCCTTCGGTTCGCCGAGTGCCTGTTGGCGCCAAGTTTGCACGACTCGTCACGAGCGCCGCATGCGGTGCCGCACTGATTGCGTCTGCGGCCTACGCACAGTCAACAAAGCCAGCGGCGCCCGCGACGACAACGGTCGCCACGCCCGTCACCACTGCTGCACCTGCCGCCGCCCCAGCCCCCGCCAAGTCCAGTGCGGACACCCGAAAAGAAGCGATGGCTTCGCTGGAAGCCCGCTACGTGTGCGGCCCAGCCTCCGCGGACGAATTCGGACTTCGCATCGTCTGGCAGACCGAGCCACTGGTCACCAAGGATGCCGTCCTGCACATCGTGAACGCCTCCCCGGACAGCGTCTGGTTTGGCGACAGCAGCGGCAGCATCGTCCGCCTGCGCCGCGACAACGGCGAAACCGTCTGGCGCAGTTCAACCTTCCAGGGCATCGAACGCATGTTGGCGTTGGAGTATCTGCCAACTGAACGCAATGACAACGTTTATGTAGTCACCGAGCTTGGCTCAGTGATCATGGATGCAGCCACCGGCAACCTCTTGAAGCGCACCCGCTTCTCGCAGCTGCCTTCAAACGTTCCCGCGATCTATGGCCAGACCATGATCTACGGAACCAACACCGGACTATCAAGTTGGTTTCTGTACGCCACCGGCTACAACTGGCGGGCTACCACGCTTGGTGGTCATGTGGTCGCTCCGGTGACTATCGCGGGCGACATTGCCATCGTTGGGTCCACCAATGGAACCGTCTTGGCAATGGATGCGCCGTCGGCAGGAATCCGCTGGTCTCGCAAGTTGTCAGCAGGCGTGGAAACGCCGATCGCTGCTGATTCTCAGGCGTGCTACGTTGCAAGCCACGATCAAAGCCTGTGGGCGTTCGATCACCTGCGCGGTCGCGTTCTGTGGCAGTACTTCACGCAGACCGCGTTGCGGAATCCTCCGGTGCGTATCGCTGATGGTCTGTATCTACAGATCCCCGGCGAAGGTCTGGTGAGTTTCACCCCGCTCCCCAACAACAAGCCCGACGGCGAGGTTCTGTGGAAGAGCAAGGCTCCCGGAAACATCATTGGTCGCATCGAAACCAATGTCATGGCTTGGGATCATTCCACACGCACGCTCAGTGCGGTTGATGTGGGCACTGGCCGCATCGTCCACCAAGTCACTCTGCCCAAGGTCGAATCGATCCAGTTGTTCCCGATGATCGACGGAGACGTATTCATCGCTGCCAAGGACGGAACCGTGGAGCGCCTGGAGTCACTCAATCGCAAGCCGAGCAACACCGGCGGCGACATGAAGAATTCCGAGCCAGCATCTGCTCGAACCACCGGCGCCCCGGCTATTGGTGGCGCATCATCCAAGCGACCGGGCTGATCGCATCGTGGCTGAACACATCCGCATTCGCCGTGCGCTGATTTCCGTGAGCGACAAATCAGGGCTCGTGGAATTCGCGCGTGAATTGGCTGCGATGGGCGTTGAAATCATTTCCACTGGCGGCACTGCCGCGGCGCTTGCCAAGGCGGGCATTTCCGTATTGCCCATCGAAAGCGTCACTGGATTTCCAGAGATGATGGACGGGCGCGTCAAGACCCTGCACCCCAAAGTGCACGGCGGACTGCTCGGCGTGCGCAACAATCCAGAACACATGGCGGCCTTGACCGCGCACGGCATCGTGCCGATCGATCTTGTCTGCGTCAATCTGTATCCATTCGAAACGACGGTTGACAAGCCCGGCATTGCGGAGCATGAGGCCATCGAGAATATTGATATTGGCGGGCCATCGATGCTGCGAAGTGCTGCAAAGAACTTCGAGAGCGTGACGGTGGTGACTGACGGCGGGCAATACCCACGCGTCATCGCCGAGATGCGCGCGAACGCCGGCGCCACCACTATGGCACTGCGCCGCGCATGTGCGCAAGCAGTCTTTGCACGCACCGCTGAATACGACGGAGCGATCGCGCGCTGGATGAGTACTGCGGGCTTTGCGCATGCAGAGGCAGCAGATGCAGCCGCCGACGCAGACGCTGCGCCGATCTTTCCGCGCCAAGCGAATATTCGGCTCGAACTCACTGACGAACTTCGTTACGGTGAAAATCCGCACCAACGCGGCGCGGTGTACGCGGATCGCTCGTTTACTGGGCCAAGCGTGGTGGGCGCGCAGCTCTTGCATGGCAAGCTGCTTTCGTACAACAATTTGTTGGACGCCGCAGCAGCATTGGAATTGGTGCAAGACCTGCATGCGCAGCGCCCCAACTGCACTGCCTGTGCGGTGATCAAGCACACCAACCCGTGTGGTGCAGCGATCGCTGATTCGGTGCTTGCGGCATTCGAGCACGCATGGAGCGGTGATCCGATGGCTGCATTTGGCGGCATCGTTGCGTTCAGCAGCACCGTGGACGTAGCCACCGCCGAAGCGATGGCGGCAGGCGAGCGATTCCTTGAAGTAGTCATTGCACCGGGCTATGAACCGAAGGCGCTTGAAACACTGCAGGCGCGATGGAAGAACGCGCGCCTCCTTGCCACGTCTCATGCCAGCCCCACTATCGACCGAGCACTGACGTGGCGCAGCATTCCGGGAGGAATGTTGGTGCAAGAGCGCGATGTGCATCGCATTGACGCGGCGCAATTCACGCACGCAGCGGGACCAGTGCCAAGCGCTGCAACGCTTGCAGACGCGGCGCTGATGTTTGCGGTGGCCAAGCACTTGAAGTCGAACGCCGTGTGCATCGGTGCCAACGGCACATTGTTCGGCGCGGGTGCTGGGCAAATGGATCGAGTGGCCAGTTGTCGCAACGCGGTGGAGAAGGCTCACGCCAAACTTGCAGCAACTGCTGCAGGGACGGTGGCGGTGGCTGCAAGTGACGCATTCTTCCCCTTCGCTGACGGGCCCACGCTGCTTGCGGACGCGGGGGTGCGCTGCATCGTTCACCCCGGTGGAAGCAGGCGCGACCAAGACACGTTTGACCTCTGCAACGCGCGCGGCATCACCTGCCTCCTCACCGGCTCACGGCACTTCCGCCACTAAATAGGTGCCGTTCACCACTGTCCCTATTTAAATTGCTGCCGTTCACCGCGGACGCCTTTGCGGCTAAACTTTGCCTCCCATGAAACTCGATCATCCGACGCTACCAGTCCTCAAGGCGGCCTTCCCGGACGTCAAGTTCCTCGCCGCTGAATTCCGCGGTCAGACCACGGTGATCGTTCCGAAGGACCGCATCAAAGAGGTCTGCCGTCACCTGCGCGATGATCCGCAGTGCTCCTATGAATTCTGCGCCGACGTGACCGCGGTTGATTACCTGAACTATCCATCGCCGCAACCGGGACGATTCGCAGTGGTGTGGTGCTTGAACAGTTACTCCAAGGACCAGCGCTTGCGGCTCAAGACTTATCTTGATCCTTCGGTCGACACCGCAGGTATCGAACCGGATCCGGAACTGGTGGTCGACACCGTGACCGATGTGTGGCCGGCAGCGGAGTGGCTTGAGCGTGAAGTGTTCGACATGTTCGGCATCCGCTTCAAGGGCCACCCCGATCTGCGTCGCATCTTGATGTGGAAGGACTTCCCGGGGCATCCGCTCCGCAAGGACTATCCGCTGCGCGGTCGTGGCGAGCGCGAGATGCATCGCGTCGTGACCCGCGATTCCGCCTGACGGCGCGGCGCGCACCGTGGAAA
>CALQCP020000090.1 GCA_943329105.2 Chitinophaga pinensis
GCGCTGACGATAAATGGCTGCAATTGCAGCACTCCTGCCGTGGTAGCCACTCCCATGCGGTCGATGGCCGTGTAGTAGAGAACGTGCCCGATCGCTATTCCAAAGAAGGCACTGAGACCAAGCGACCAGAGTTCGCTACTTCCCAAGTCAAGAACCTCGGCGCCATGCCCGCGCGCGAACGCCAGCATGCATGCCACCAGTGTTCCGCCCGTGTACAGCGCGATCACTCCGAAGGCAAACACTGGGTGATAGCCATACATGAACTTTCGAACGGCCAGTCCGTACACGCCGTAACCAATGCCAGCAAACACCGCCAGCAGCACTCCAATCATGGAGCTGCCTTCCAAAATGTTGCCTCCACCAAGCAACACCCCTGCAACTCCGCAAATCAGTAGCCCCAATCCACCGAGGTATCGCACCGATGCGATCGTGGCGCGCTCAGCCGGAAAGAGCAGGTACGCGCCAATGGCGACCGCCACCAATTGCAACCGCAATCCAAAGGTCAACAGTCCTGGATTCACATAACTGTGTGCTGCCGTGAACGCCACTTGTGCCACCGTATTGGCAATGGCGGGAACCAGCGCAGCTCGCCAAATTGTGCGCGGCAGCACGCCACGTGAAAGCGCCCACAGCACCGCTGGTAGCCAAAACAAAGCGCTGGCGCCGTAACGCCAACCGTTGTTGGTCCAATGATCAATGTAACCAGCAAGATGCCGTACAAACAGCGGAACCGTTGACCAACAAGCGAGCGTTGCCATCAATACCAGCACGCCCTCAGAGCGTTTCATGTGTCGCACTGCAAAGCTTGAAGCCGCCGACGGGACTGCACGCACGCGTCGCAGCGCACTCATCCGAGCGCCAGCCTGCCGCCATCAACCGGAAGATTGACGCCCGTGAGATACGAAGCGGCGGGTGAAGCCAAGAACACCGCGACTGCTGCAATCTCCTCAGGCGCGCCCAAGCGACCCATAGGTACTGTTCGAAGCGCATCGGCCTCTACTTCTTGCGCCGATGTGCCCGCGCGATGTGCACGTCCTTCAAAGAGCGAAGCAAGCCGAGCAGTGCGCGTAAAGCCTGGAAGGATGGTGTTCACGGTGATTCCAAACGGCGCCAGTTCCACTGCCAGTGATCGACCCCAGTTGGCGACCGCTGCGCGAATAGTGTTTGAAACACCCAATCCGCGGATGGGGGTCACCACACTGGTGGAAGCAATATTGATGACGCGCCCGTATCCAGCCTCGCGCATGCCCGGCGCAAACACTTGCACCAACGCGTGGTTGGCCAAGAGGTGCATCTCAAACGCTTTCGTAAAGTCTTCTGGCTTTGCCTCGATCGCCGCGCCCGCCGCCGGACCGCCGGTGTTGTTCACCAATACATGGACGGGGCCAGCGCTGCTCAGGTGTGTACGCGCCGCAAAGTCCACTTCCTTGGCGCTGCTGAAGTCCACCTCCACGCTCCAATGCCGCTGCCCAACAGGCTTCGACAGTTCTTCCAGCGTCCGCATCAAGCCTTGGTCATTTCGACCGCACACCGTCACCGTCGCGCCAGCGGCCGCCATGGCAATGGCCGTCGCCTTGCCAATCCCCTGGGTAGCGCCACAAACAAACGCGTGGCGGCCAAAGAGCGGGAGGTGTGCGGTAGCGGGGGCGGAAGCCGGGGCGGTCGTCATTGCCGCAGCGTATCGAACCCCGGGGAGCGGTAGAACACAGTAGATGACGATCGCCACCCTTGTTGCCATTGCGCTGCTTGCCCAAGGAAGTCCCCCCGCCGCGCGGGCGGCCACGCCGGTGGCAACGCCGCCACTCACCCGCACCACCGTTCCTGGCCACTGGGAGGGAAACGGCCTCCCCGATGGCACCGACGGCATCGCGTGGTACGTCGGCGAGATCACGCTTGATGACCTCGACCGTGCCACTGACATGGTGTTTACACCTGGCAACATTGACGACGCTGACGAGACCTGGTTCAACGGCACGCGCATCGGCAATACCAATGGTTGGCAAACCGAGCGCGCATACACCGTTCCCAAGTCACTGTTGCGCACCGGTGTCAATCGCATTGCCATCCGTGTCACTGATAGCGGTGGTGCTGGTGGTTGGGTTGGAACACCCACATTGAAACCAACGCTTGCAGGTAACGCGTGCACCTTTGATCTCTCCGGAACGTGGTGGATCTGTCAAGGTGATCATCCAGAGTTAGCAACCTTCGATCCAGTCATGGATCCCGATTTGCACGCGCGCATGGTGCCAATACCGGTTGGCGCGCGCCGCATGAAACTCACACCCATGGCAACGGTCACGGGCACACTTCCAGACCTTTGGTACACCGAGCCCGCCGCTGCATGGACCGACGCGCTGCCCGTCGGTAACGGTCGCATGGGCGCCATGGTGTTCGGTGCTGTCCAACACGAACGCTTACAACTGAACGAAGCCACCGTGTGGGAAGGCAACGCAAATGACCGCCATGCGCCTGCAGCAAGCGAATTCTTTCAAAAAGCGCGCGCACTTGCACTTGCTGGAAAGGTGTTGGAAGCACAGCGAATCATTCAAGATCATTGCATGCTTCCCAACGACATGATGCCACGCAGCCATCAAACGTTGGGTGATCTCCACATTGAAATGATTGACGCACCACGTGCCGCTTCTGAATATCGGCGCGCACTCACCATGCGTACCGGTGTTGCCGCCAGCAGATTTCAGGTGGACGGTGTTTCCATCGTCCGCGAAGTGATCGCCAGTGCTCCTGATGAATTGCTACTCATTGATACGCGTGTGGAAGGCGAAGGAACTCTCCCCGCCATGCGCATCCAGTTACATCGTGACAACTTTGAGACCGATGTCCCGACCCACACCGCCATTCCAACCCGACAGGGAGCGCGACTCTCATTCACTGGGCACACCGGCCAGGGCGGTGTGGGTTACGCATCCACTGCCGACATCCAGGCCGACGGCGGAACCATCACCATCGAAGGTGGCGATGCGGTGGTGCGCGGTGCCAAGTCGCTCACTATTGCCATTGCCGCACGCACCGACTACTTCGGAAGTAACCCCACCCTGCAATGTGAGAACGATCTTCGAAGCGCCGTATCCGGTTGGTCGGCACTGAGCGAACGCGCCAGTGCCTGGTTTGCCAAGTCCATGGATCGCGTGTCGCTTGACCTTGGCGGCCCATCACCTGAAGCCAGCGTCATTCCAGATCTTCTTTCTACACCCGCGCGCCTCGCTCGCTTCCGAAACAAGCCCGAATGGGACAATGACTTCATTTCCCTGTATTTCCAATACGGGCGCTACTTATTGCTCTCCTCAAGCAGGCAAGGAAGCCTGCCCGCCAACTTGCAAGGCATTTGGAACCAACACTTCCGCGCGCCATGGAACGCTGACTTTCACACCAATATCAACGTGCAGATGAACTACTGGCCAGCGGGTCCGTGCGCACTTGTAGAGACAGAACTTCCACTCATTGACTTGCTTGACAAACTCCGCGTGCGCGGCGTGCGCACTGCGCAAGATCTCTATGGAGCGCGCGGTTGGTGCGGCCATCACATCACCGATGCGTGGGCGATGACTGCGCCAGAGGGTCAGACGGTATGGGGCATGTACCCGCTCGGCGGTGCGTGGCTGGTGCGGCACGCGTGGGAACACTATGAGTACACCAACGACACTGCGTTCCTACGCGACCGCGCGTGGCCGGCACTGGACGGCGCGGTTCGTTTCCTCCTTGACTACTTGGTGAAGGATCCAACAACCGGCATGCTGGTGAGCGGTCCAAGCACCAGTCCAGAAAATACCTTCATACTCCCCGATGGATCTCATGCGAATCTCAGTATGGGCACATCCATGGACCAGTGGATCGCCCGTGATCTGTTGGTGAATTACCTTGATGCTGCGCGCATCCTTGGTAAAGGCAACGAAGCGCTTCCCATCGAAGCGTCTGAAGCCCTCAAGCACCTCGCTATGCCCACTGTGGCCGCTGATGGCCGACTCATGGAATGGTCAAAGCCCTATGGCGAAGCAGAGCCCGGGCATCGCCACATGAGCCATCTGTATGGACTGCACCCCGCCAACTTCATCAGCACCGACGCAACCCCCGCATTGGCCGCAGCGGCACGCGCAAGCCTGGAATTCAGGCTCAAGAACGGTGGCGGCCACACCGGCTGGAGCCGTGCGTGGCTCATCAATTTCTGGGCGCGGTTACATGATGGTGAACGAGCGTGGGCGGACATCTGCGCGCTGCTCTCGCATTCAACCCTGCCCAATCTCTTTGACGATCATCCGCCGTTTCAAATCGATGGCAATTTCGGCGGCACTGCCGGCATTGCAGAGATGCTCATGCAGAGCCATATCCGCACGTGGAGTGCTGGTCATCTGGTGCACCGCATTGATCTCTTGCCCGCCCTGCCCCGCGAGTGGAGCGACGGTCGCGTGCGCGGACTCATCGCGCGCGGCAATATTGTGGTGGACATTCAATGGAAACACGGCGCCATTGCCCGTGTGCAGTTGGACTCGCCCGATGCGCGCGAACTACGCATCAAGATGCCCGCTGGCGTGACTCGCGCCCACGTGGCAGTGGCAGGTCAGGCGCCCATCGACCTGCCAATCCCAGACGGCATCGTCATTATCCCGCGCGCGGCAGCACCCACGCCCCGCAGCGTGGTGATCCTGCCGTAACCGCGCGCCGCGCCGTCACTCTTTCGGCTTGGCGGCGCGCAATGTGACGTCCAGTTCGATTTCTTTGCCGGCGCGCCAGACCTTCACCTTGACTACATCGCCAGGCTTCTGGGCACGGAGTTTGGTCATCATGGTGCCTGTACTTTCCAGGTCCTCACCGTTCCAAGACACCAGAATGTCGCCCTTCACGATCCCCGCGTCACTTGCCGATGTATCGGCGCTCACGCCGTCAACCAGAACACCCTTCTCTGGCGCGCCAGCTTCTCGATCATCGTCGTTCATGGATGGCATCACGCCCAAACGAACCGTGGCGTAACCGCGATCGGCAGTCTTGCCGCTTTCTTGCTGAAATTCCAGGCGCTCTGGTCGAGTAGCGACCGTCGCGGCGATGTCTGCCGCCAATGCAACGATCTTTGCCGCTCCCTCTGGATTCAGGGTGAAGCCCTTGTCCTTGGGGGTGTGATAGATGTCGTGATTTCCCGTGTACATAAACAACACCGGAATACCCGCGCCATAGAAGCTGGCGTGGTCACTCGGTCCGCGACCCGATGGGTCAGCGTGGATCGTCAAGCCACTGCGTTCAAAGATCGGACGCATCACATCAATCATGCCCTTGGCAGAACTCATGCCGCCAACACTCAGATCATCCGAACGCAGACGACCCACCATGTCCATATTCACCATCAATGACATCTTGTCGTTGGCGATCGTTGGATGCTCGACATACCAGCGCGAGCCACGGAGGCCACTCTCTTCACCCGTGAATCCAAGGAACAGAATGCTGCGCGCATCCTTCGGTGCATCTTTACCGCCGTAGAGATCCGCCATCGCCTGCGCAATGCAAAGCATGGCTGAAGTACCGCTGGCATTGTCATCGGCGCCCGGATGCAACTGACCGGTGTACTGCGGGCTCGTACCAAAGTAGCCGTAGCCAACGTGGTCAAAGTGTGCACCCACTACCACCCATTCATCAGCCAAAGCGCCCTTGCCACGCAAGACTCCGCCAACATTCTGCGTTGGGGTCCCGCCGCTCGACAACTTGGTTTCAATCGAAACCTTGGCATCATCATTCAGGGCCACTGTCTTGATTTCGCCAGCGTCGGCGCGCTTGCGCCAATCCAGCAACGAACCCTTGTCAGGCGCGCCCGCTTTCAAGATCTGCTCAGCAACATCGGTGGAAACCTGCACCATGGGAATATCAAGTGGACGACCCCAGCGGCTCGTCGAGACGTCTTCCAGTGCAACCTTGCCGTCGCGCGCGCCGGGGGGTGAAACCAGAATGATTCCAGCAGCACCGCGTTCCACCAGCGCATCAATCTTGGTGGTCATTGCGGAGAATTCACTGAAGCGGCGCGATGCCCACTTGGAACGACCCCGATCATCAAGTGGCTCGTAGCGGAAGACCATGGCAATCCGACCCGTGAGATCGGTGTCCTCTTCAAAACTGGTGTAGTCGCCTTCGCCCTTCTTGATGCCGTAACCAACAAACGTGACAGGCGCTTCTACCTTGGCGTTGCCAGAAATGCCTAGCACCGAGAAGTCTTTGCCGCGTTCGCGGTCAGCGCCGCCCGCGGTCAAGAGGCCCTCTTCCACCTTGGGCGCCCCACCAGTGAGCGCAAACTTCTGTTGATAGCTCTTCCACGGGCCATCCTTTGGAGTGACGCCGTCTTCACCAACAGCCGGGAACGCAACTTCAAGCCCCGCGTCCTTCATCCAGAATTCCAAATACTCAGCGGCCAGATCATTACCACGAAGGCCAGGCGCGCGGCCTTCAAACCACGGATTGGAAAGCGTGATGGCGTGTTGGTACCAACGGGTTGCCACTGGTCCAAGATCAACAAAGACCTTGGCGAGGTCAATGTCCTTGGCATCAACAGCCTTGGCGCTGTCGGCGGGAGCCCAGCTGTACACATTGATGGGACCCTCGATCACCTTGCCTGGCTCTTTGGGTGCCGGCGAAGTCTGCGGCGCCGCTTCATCCTGCTTGGGCGCAGGAGCATCGCGGGTGATGATCACCTGTTGCGGCGAATCTGCGGCCGGCGCATCTTGCTTGCCATCCTGTCCCCCAATCGCGACGGCACAACATGCCGTAGCAATTGAGATTGCGAGTGGATTCGAGCGCAAGATGGATCCAAGCATGTAGTGCCTTTCGAAGCCTGAAGTGTAGGGGTTTACGCAGTGCTCACATTGGCAAAAAGCACGCGAGGGTCGCCAGTTGGCGACCCTCGCGGAAAGAATCAGGTCAGTAACAACAGGTGGTGGCATGCACCACATGTCGCCCCAGTATCAGTCTCCGATACGGAGCATGTCACGGCCAAGGATGCCGTCGACCGTCGTGACACCAGCGCTGCACGAGCCCTGGCCAGTGGTGAGCATGTCGTAAGCAGCCGATGAGTAGTACGCGCTTGTGCCACCCGAAGCTACAAACCACAAACTTCCACTTGCGACCGATGTGCCAGAGGATGCCGATGACTGGGCAATCGCCAAGTCATTGTCCTGCTGGATACCAGCAATCGACACCACCTGAGTGTGACCATCAAAGCAGAGCGTTGCCGGGGCGCTGTTGTAGCCCTGGTTGTAGAACCATGGAGTTGGCGTAGAGAACGCAGGGTTCACTTCGCCGCCTTCCATGTTCTGGAGCCATTGATGCTCCCACATGCGCCACTTCAGCGATGGGTACTGCGCAAGACCTGCGCCTGGGCTCTTGAAAGCACCGGGCATGGTGGCCTTGGTTGGCTTTGCACCAAACGTCGCGGAACCACCGTTACCAGTCTTACGCGACCACGCTAGGACGTCCGGGGACCACATGGCGGCCGGGCTCCAGCAATAGGTGGGGGTTTCAAAGTCACCGTTGGTGTAGTTGAACTCAACCGGAGTTGAGAAGTACTTGTCAATCTTGGCGAGCGTGATCTTGTCCTTCGGGGCCCAGAAGACCTTGTCGTAGAACTTGCCGCCGACGTAACTGTTGAACGCCTTGCAATTGGTGAGACGCCATGAGCCTTCCCAACGTGCGGATGCTCCCCAGAAATCGCAGGCCTGATACGTCACAAAGTTGCCGCAGTTTCCTGGCCATCCAGAGCATCGCTGAGGGGTACCAGAAACCCAATAGCCCCACAGACCACCACCCGAATCCCAGCCGAGGATCATCTGCGGGATGCACTGCGTAGCAGTGATGGCCGTGCATGCGCCGGCGATTGCATCGCCATACATGCCGCACTCGTCAGGAACAGCAGTGAACTGCCGGTCGTTGTAGTCAGCCCCGTACGCGTTACACGCAGCACTCAGGTTGCGGAGATTGCCCAAACTCTGCGTGATGAGCGCAGCGTCTCGAGCCTTACCAATCGCAGGCAACAGGATCGCAATGAGCAGCGCGATGATCGAAACGACCACCAACAGCTCAACGATCGTGAAGCCCTTCTTATTGAGGCGGTTCATGTACCTACCTCGCCTTTCTGCAGCCCGTAGGCATGCATGAAGAGTCCAAACCAAGATGTGACCGGCACTGAAGTTCACCGAGGCTTCAAGGATCGGTGTTCCAGACCGGCGGGCTGGACTCGAACAGGTGCGGACCTTTGGCGGCAGGCCCGCGAAGCCGTTTCAGAAATCCAACCACACC
>CALQCP020000091.1 GCA_943329105.2 Chitinophaga pinensis
CATTCGGTCAAGGTCAAAGACGTAGTCACGCGTGACATCTGAACCGAGATCGGCATATTTCACCGCAGCAATTCCGACCGCGCTACCGATGGCGGCAAGGTCGGCGTCAGACATACCAGCGGTCGGCGCGTTGGGGTCCGTTGATCGAGTGCGCACTTCGCGGATGCCGCGCTCGATGGCTTCATCAAGCAGCGCTTTCAGCGTGAAATTTTCGCCACTGCGCGTCTTCAGTGGCTTCTTGTCAGCACCAAGGACACTGCCAAATGGAACATGCACCAGCTCGGCTTCAGTGCCGTCAGCAAGTTTGTTCCAACCAATCATTCGGACAGCATCAAATACGTCCTTGAAGTGATCGCGCTGCCGTGCATCAACCACGTAGACCACGCGATCGCTCTTGAGATCTTGCACGCGGAACTTGCATGCGGCCAAGTCGGTGGTGGCGTAGAGGAATCCACCATCACGCTTGCGAATGAGCATGGGGCGATCGCGATCTGGGTAGCGAACCACAATGGCGCCATCGTCTTCTACGCCCAGTCCACTCTTGGCGAATGCTTCGACGGTGGGGCCCAATCGTTCGCGGAAGAAACTCTCGCCGCGACTGTGCTCATCGGTGAGTTGCACGCCAAGAACAGCAGCGGTTTCAAAGACTTCCTGCATGGTGCAGTGAATGATCTTCTGCCACTCTGCCACCAGTTGCGCGTCGCCGGATTGCAATCGAACCAGCGTGGCACGCGCGTCTTCTTGGGCAAGCGCGGCGCCGGTGTTCTGTGCCTCAAGCTCAGCAATTCGATGTGGACCAACACGGGTGGCGTGCGCAGCAATCATGCCCGCGGCATCATCGCGCCCCTCAAGTTGCGCGGCGCGGTAGGCACGATTGAGGTCCTCAAGCGTGAGCGAATCAAGATTGGTTCCAGCGCGGCGGAGTGCGGCCAGCGTCATGGCGATTGGAAGGCCCCAGTCTCCAAGGTGATTCTCGCGCCACACCTTGCGACCGAGGCGTTCATGGACGCGCGCGATGGTGTCGCCAATGATGGTGGCGCGTAGGTGACCAACATGCATCTGCTTGGCAACATTCACGCCGCACAGATCAACGGTCACTGCGTAGGTCGCAGTGGCTGGAGCGATGCCGAGCGCTGGTGAATCAAAGGCATCAAGGGCGGATGCAAGTGCGCTCCCGGCCAAATGGATGTTGACGAAACCCGGACCAGCAACCTCGGCCTTGTCGGCGATGCCAGTGAGTTGCGCGCGCGCCAAGACATCAGTGGCAAGTTGCCGTGGATTTGCCCCGATCTTCTTGGCAAGCGCCATGGCGAAGTTCGCTTGGAAGTCACCGAATTGCGGATTGCCACTGGGGCGGATGTGCGGGTCCGACTCCTCTGCGGGCAATCCCGTTACGGCAGCGATCGCTGCACGGAGTGCGCGTTCAAGCGCCGCCGTTGGATCAACAGAGGCGGCAGATTCGGCGGCAGAGACGGCGGCGGGCATGTGGAGAAGGATAGGAGAAGCGTGAATCCCGGGGCTTATTGGGCGCGGCAAGCGCGGACTGAACAATTGATTTGATCTTGGCAACTACCGGGAGAGCCACTAGTAGTATTCGCGCTATGGATGAGATCGAAGACCTTGGCGCTGAGGACAAGTCGGTTGCGGACCTGTTCGGCGAAATCATGGGTGAGCTTCGGCTCCTCAGCACGCTGTACATGCAGTCGAACCCGCCCGAGGTGACGCTGCAGCCAACGATCATTGTCAGCGAGGCTTTCGTGCGCCTTGCGAATCATCGACCGGAGCAGTTCAAGAGCGAAGATGACTTTCGCGCAACTGCGTCGGTCATTCTTCGGCAGGTGTTTGCGGAGCGTGCCAAGAAGCGCATTGAAGAGAAGCGCCGCGCCGCCGAGGCGATGCAGGCGCGACGGCTGCAGAGCGGTACCGCCGAGCCGGTTGCCGAACCAGAACTTCCCTCCTTTGAGGGCGCTTCACCCGAGTTGACCATGGCACTTGAGAATGCGTTGGAAATGCTTTCCGAAGTAGATGATCGCTCCGCGCGCGTGGCGGAATTGAAGATCTTCGGCTCGCTGCCGATGCTCACCATTTCCACCATCGTGGGCGGCACGCTGCAGTCGGCGGAGAAGGACTGGCGGTTTGCCAAGGCCTTCCTACAGAAGCACCTCAAGGATCGCGGCGAGATTTCGTAAGTACGAAGGATCGTTCGGCATACAGCCACTCCATCAGTTGTTCCGTTGACTCTGGCAGCGTGATGTCGATGCCGCGCGCGGCGATGTGCAACATGGTGATCATGGAGTGATAGTCGTCAATGCTGACGAACTCCTGCCCCAGCCGCGCTGGGCGTGCGCCGGCGGCAACGCCATCAATGTCCACCATGTTGTGATAGTTGCCGAGTGGTAGGCAGATACACGTGGATTGGTATCCGTAACAAGCGAACGCGCTCGCTTCGCAGCCGCCCCCTGCCATGAGCTTTCGTTGCCACTTGAAGGCAGGATTCTGCTTGGATTCGGCGCTAAAGAGGTGCGCCAAGTGATTGGTGAGGCTGGGGCTGAAGACGCTGATCCGGTCACCGACGCGACAAATGGCGCCGGCGCCGATCGGGGAGTCGTTGGGGAAACTTCGCGAATTTTCCAAGCAGAGCAGGCGTGCGTCCTTGGGGATCCAAGCATTGCGAGCGACATGAATGGCGCCCACGAATCCAACTTCTTCAGCGACGGTGAATAGCAAGCCAACATGTCCGCACTGATCGGCGTTGAGCATTTCTTCGAATGCGCACAGCGCGGCGGCGACGGCTGCGAGGTCATCGCATGCATCGGTGTGGATCAAGCCGTCACGAATTTCTGCGCGTGGAAATTTCCAGCGGGCAATGCAGCCGGGAACAAGCCACGCGGGTGGGGTGGGAGCGGACGGACTGGTATGGTTTGCAAGTTCCCCGGTGATTTTTTTGAATGGCTTTGCATCGGCGGCGAGCGTCTTGATGACCGCCTGTGCCCGCGCATCGCCGGGCCCAATGATTTCAATGTCCGCCCCAACAAAGTATGGATCGTTGACACCGCCGCGGAAAGCGGCGTGGATGATTGTGCCGTTGACAGCCGTGACAACGAACGCAGGGTGATCGAGATGCGCGGTAATGATCAATTGCGGGGTAGTGCCTCTATGGCGGCGCTGGGTGATGAGGTAGTTACCGACATCATCGCGTTGCGTGGTGACCGCAGCGGCATGCGCTGCAAGCCACCGATCGATGAATGCCATGACGGCGCTTTCATGGCCGGCGGCGGTGGGGATTTGCGTCACTTCCAAGAGCAGAGCTTCTCGCGCTGCACGGATTTCGGGGGTTGGCGTCATCATGGGGGCTCTGAATGGTATTGCCATCCCGGGCACCTGCTTCGCCTAACCTATTCACCCTATGCCGCTTTGCCCGATACCCGAAATCCTTGCAGACCTGCGCGCCGGGAAGGCGATCGTTCTTGTCGACGACGAAAATCGTGAGAACGAAGGCGACTTTGTTGTTGCTGCGGAGTTTGTGACGCCAGAGATGGTGAACTTTCTGACCCGAATCGGCGGCGGATATCTGTGTGTGAGCCTTGATGGTGAAACCTGTGATCGCCTGGACTTGCATGCGCAGACCGCAAGCAATACCAGCCTGCGCGGTACGCCATTCACGGTGAGTATTGACGGGCATCCGCGCCACGGGGTTGGTACCGGCATTAGTGCCAAGGACCGGGCCAAGACAATTCAGATGCTTATTGATCCGGCCATTCGTCGCGATGACTTTGTGCGCCCGGGTCACATCAATCCGTTGCGCGCGCGCGATGGAGGAGTGTTGGTTCGTACCGGGCAGACCGAGGGGAGCGTGGATTTGTGCAAGCTTGCTGGTTTGAAGCCCGCAGCGGCGATCATTGAAGTGGTGCGCGAAGATGGGGAGATGGCTCGCGTTCCTGATTTAGAACGCATGTGCGCGCAGTATGGGTTGAAGATGTGCAGCGTTGAGCAGATCATTCGGCACCGGCTTGGTGGTGAAGGCTTAGTGCGCCGTGTTGATCCAGTGCATGGCGCCAAAGTGGAAACGCCAGAGGGAACCTTCACGCTGTTTGCGTGGGAGAGTGAAATCGATGCGCTCCCGCATGTGGCGCTGTGCCTTGGTGGTATCGGTGATCTTGATTCTCGGGGAGTCGTCAAGACGCGTGTGGAGCCCGTGTTGGTGCGCATGCAGCGTCGTGAAATACTTTCGGACGTCTTTGGTGTGCGTTGGAGCCCGGCGGAAACAGCAGGGCAGGAGACGATCCGCGCCAGCCTGCGAGCGATCGCCAGCGCGGGCGAAGGGGTGCTGGTGTATCTGCGGACGGAGGGTGCTGGCGTTGATTTGCCCGGGCGTCTCGCCCGCATTCGGCGCCCTGATCGCGATGACGTGAATGCGCCCGATTTGACGCGCCTGGACGGTATTGGCGGCGGCAGCAATCCGATGGATGCGCGCCTCTTTGGCGTCGGCGGTCAGATTTTGCGTGACCTTGGCCTTTCGCAGTTGCGTCTGATGACCAATCATCCCAAGCCGATGCCAGGGTTGCACGGATTTGGGCTCGACATCATTGAACACGTACCGATCCCGGTTTGACCGAGGCGCGTATCGTTTTGCTCATGGAGTGTTCGAAGCAGACGATTCGTGGTGATTCAGTACCCGTGCCACCATCGCGGGTGGCCGTGCGGCGCACTGTTGTTGCGTGCCTGGCCGTGTGCGTGACTTGCAGCGCGTGTGTGGCTGATGCGCAGAGCGCGCCGGTGACGCCAGTGACGCCGGTGACGCCGAGTGCGCCCGCGGCACCGAGTGCGCCGAATACTCCGCCGACTACTACGCCGACACCTTCGCTCGCACCAGCACCAGCGCCTTCACCAGCACCGACTACAGCGCCCGCCCCTCACTTTGTGGACGCCGACGCGCTGCTGACTGCCGTCGAGCGCACCTCTGATTCACTCCGTGACTTTCGCGCCAACATCACGTTGGAAACGACCGACGATGTCACGGGGGATACCGAGCGACGACTTGGTCAATTGGTATTCGTGCAAGAAGAGGGGAAGCCAGCAACGCGCCGTTTCGCAGTGGTGTTTGAGAAATTCATCGATGGAAGCGGGCGCATGGATGAGCGACCGGTTCGATACATCTACGCCGATGGCTGGCTGACGGAAGCGGACTTCAAGCAACGAACCTTGGTGCGGCGGCAACTGGCGCGCGCTGGAGAGCAGTATGACCCGCTCAAGCCGGGCGAGGGTCCGGTTCCACTTCCCATCGGTCAGCGGCGCGCGGATGTGCTTGCGCGGTTTGATGCTTCGCTTGCAACGGCGCCAGATTCCACGCTGCTCTTGAAATTGACTCGTCCAATGGTTGGTGTGCGTCTGAAGCCAAAGCCGGGCATGGCTGATCGAGATTTGATGGAAGCATCGGTTTGGTACGACGCACAATCACTGGTCCCCGTGGGCGTGGAAGCGCAGCGAAAGTCGGGGCGCACAGTTGTTTCATTGCGCGATGCCACTATGAATGGCGGTATCAATGATGCACAACGAGCGCTGCTTTCGTTGGCAGAAAAAGTAACCACCGGCTGGCGTGTTGACGAGCGTCCGCTGGCAGTCGCGCCCGGCGCAGGAAACCTTCCGTGAATGTTGTGTGTACGCGATCGTTCGCCTGTTGCGCTCTTGGCATTGCTCCAACGCGCGGTCGGGCGCGTGTCCGAGGCTTGTTGCGGAGCGTATTGGCGATGCTTGCAGTGCTTGCGTGTGCGCAAGTCACTCACGCACAAGCAGTACCTCCGAAAGTACAACTTTCGCCAGCGGTGCGTGCTGCTTTGCAAAGCCCCGCGATCACCGACCAGGAGCGCGCTGCCCTTCGCTTGCGGCATGGCACTTGGGACGATGGTGACCTGATCACACCATCGGATCGTGCTCGTGCCGCGTTGGCGATTGCAGACTTTGATTCGGCGGCGCTCGCTGATCCGGCCGCTCCGGCGGCTGTGCGCGCGGAGGCCCTGATTGCCTCCGGTCGGCCGCAGGACGCACTGGCGTTAGTAGAAAAAGCCACCGATTCACGGGGTGTTCTCATGCGCGCCCTGGCTCTTGACGCACTTGGACGTACCGCCGACAGCACTGGCGCTGCGCGCGCTGCGAAGGAAGCAGGTGAACAGAATGGCGCAACACGCGATGAGCACATGGACGCCATCGAAGCCACGGCGTTACTGGCGCGCTTAGAGGGTCGACCATCGCGCGACTGGCAGTCGATGTTGGATGCACTTGCCAAACTTCGTGATGCCGATCAGCTTGATCCGCGGCCTCGGCTACTTGAAGGGCGCCTGCTTGTGCAGAAGGATCGCTTTGAAGATGGTGTTGCTGCGTTGCAGGAAGCGCTTGGCCGCAATCTGCGTAGCGGCGAAGCGCTGCAGTTGTTGGGGCGCGTTGCGGTGCAGACCTTTGACTTTGACGGCGCGCGCCAAGCAGCAACGCACTTGCGGGCCATCAACAATGCCCATCCGCAGGCGGTACTTCTTGATGCGGAGTGCGCGCTGCAGTCACGTGATGCTGCTGCGGCCATCGCTGCACTCGATCCATTGCTTGCACGATTTCCAGAGCAACGTGAAGCGCTCGCATTGCGCGCAGCTGCAGATGGCATACGCTTTGACATGAAGGCGCTCGCAGTGCGACTAGCCGAGCTTGATCGATTGATGCCTGGTTCTCCACTGGGGCCGTATGAAGCGGGACGGTTTTTAGCGCTGGCGCGTCAGTATGAAGAGGCATCTGCCGCGCTGGGGGAAGCAGCCAAGCGCGCGCCCGGATGGAGCGCCCCGGTGGCGGAGTTAGGGCTCCTGGAAATGCAGGCCGGCCGTGATACTGAAGCTTTAGCGGCACTGCGACTGGCGGTATCGCTTGATGCATTTGACCAGCGGGCAGGCCACAGTCTTACCCTCGCCGAGGCACTTGCGGATTGGAAGCACTTCGACGGTAAGCACTTTGTAGTGCGCTGCAAGCCTGGGATTGACGAGGCACTTGCGGCGTGGATGCCGGCAGCGCTTGATGCCATGCATGGGGACATCACGGATTGGCTTGGATATGTGCCGGGCAGGCCAACCATCATTGAACTTCACCCGGATCACAAGAGTCTCGCGGTGCGCATCACTGGCATGCCGTGGATTCACACGATTGCAGCAAGCACTGGTCCGCTCATTGCATTGGAAGCGCCGCGTGAAGGCGCTCCTCAATTACACCTTGGAATGTTTGACTGGCAAGAAGTGCTGCGCCATGAATATGTGCACACGGTGACCTTAGAGCAGACGCGCAATCGCATTCCACATTGGTTTACTGAAGCACTTGCTACCCATTTGGAAACGCGACCGCGTTCATGGGACAGCGTGCAGCTGCTGGCGCAAGCATTTGATTCCAACACGCTCTTTGATCTTGACTCAATCAACATGGCATTTGTGCGGCCCAAGAAGAAGACTGATCGAACGCAGGCGTATACGCAGGGCGCATGGATGGTGGACTTCATTGAGAAAGAATGGGGGCGCGCCGCAATTCTTCAGTTGCTAGCGCTGTACCGCGACGGCACCGTCGAGGCCGCGGCGTTCACGGATGTACTGCATGTCGATCGTGCGGAATTCATGAAACGGTTCGAGAAATTCGCAGAGGCGGACTTGCGCTCCTGGGGCATGCTTGCCGAGCCATCCATGGCCATGATGGTTGAGGAGATCCGCGCGGAGACGGGTGCTGCGGAAGGCGCGGTGGAGATTGACGCTGCGCGCCTTGACGCGTTGCTTGCCAAGCATCCCGCGCACCCCGACCTGCTGGAGCTCTGGCTGCGGCGCCGGCTCAAGGGCGATGCCGCGCCGGATGCCCTTGTGTTGGAGCGGTTGACGGCTTACTCGGCGCTGCGGTCGATCGACCCGTGGCCGCACCGGGTGCTTGCCAAGGCCGCCCTGGCGGCAGGCGACGCAGCAGCGGCGGTGCCCCATTTGCAGGTGTTGGACTCTTATTCCGATAACGACGCCAATTTCGCCATGGAATTGGCGCGGATTGAGCGCGGGAGAAAGAATCTGAAGTTGGCGCTTGAACACGCCACCAAGGCAGCCAGAATACGGGC
>CALQCP020000092.1 GCA_943329105.2 Chitinophaga pinensis
CATCGCGAACATTGGTACTTCACGCTCAAGGACGACAAGAGCCAACTTGAATGCGTGATGTGGGCCAGTGCCAATGCGCGCAGCACCATCACGCCAGCAAACGGCATGCAGGTGATTCTCACTGGTGACCCAACGCACTGGGGTCCACGCGGCCGCACGCAGTTGGTAGTCACGCGGGTCGAGCGTGTTGGTGAAGGCTCGCTGCAACAGCGTTATGAAGAGCTGTGCCGAACGCTGCGCGAACAGGGCTACTTTGACGAAGCGCGCAAGTGTCCGCTCCCGGATTACCCGCGCGCAATCGCTGTCATCACCAGTGCCACCGGCGCCGCGCTCCAGGATGTGCTGCGCACCGCCCGCCTGCGCGCGCCATTTGTGCGCATTCTGGTGGTTGATGTTCCAGTGCAGGGCGATGCTGCTGCGCCCGCGATTGCCCGCGCCATTGATGCCGTCGATCGGCGTGCCGATGAGCTGGGAATTGATGCAATGATCGTCACCCGCGGCGGTGGAAGCCTGGAAGACTTGTGGGCATTTAATGAGCGAATCGTGGCGGACGCGGTGTTCCGTGCTACTACACCGGTGGTCGCGGCCATCGGTCACGAATCCGACACCACCATCATTGAATTGGTGGCAGACCAGCGCGCCTCCACGCCAACAGCCGCGGTCATGGCGCTGCTGCCAGATAGTGAAGGCATGACGCAGCAGACCGATCATCTGCACGACCGCCTGCAATTTTTGATGCGCCGGCGGATTCATGAGTTGCGTCGAACCGTGGAGTCGCACGCCCGACACACCATGTTCCGATCGCCCGGTGCGGTCATTGATCTGCACCGTGCCGCGCTGTTACGCAGTGTGGCACGCCTGGCGCTGGCCGCGCGTGCGCGGATCAACAGTACGCGTCACCGCCTGTCCGACGCTCGCACTCGTTTCGAGCGCCACCGTCCCGCCGCTCGGCACGCCGCGGCCCGCGAGCGCCTCTTTAGTCTTGATGCGCGGCTACACAGCGCGGCACGCAGAACCCTCGGTGACTTGCGCTCGCAACTGACCGGTGCCGATCGACAATTGCGCCTGTTGGGACCGGGCGAAACCCTCGCACGCGGTTGGTCGCTCACCTTTGCGGCCGATGGCACGCTGATTCGCAGTGCCGCCGATGCGCGGCCTGGTCAGGAAATCGAATCGCGCCTGGCCGATGGCACCGTGCGATCACGGGTGATTTCTCCCGGCGTTTCCGCGGCGCCGAGCCTCTTTGATCCGCCTGCAGGGTAATCTTTCATCAGTCAGTACACACGCATGAGCAAGCAACCACGCAAATCCGTCAGTCAGCCGCCCGCCGACCCCGCGCTCGATGCCGAGGTGGCCGCCATGAGTTACGAAGAGGCCATCGAAGAACTCGAAGCCATCATTGACCGCATGGAGAAGGGCGAAACGGTCCTGGAAGACAGCCTGCGGGAGTATGCACGCGGCGACGCCTTGGTTCGTCGGTGTCGGCAAGTGCTTGACAGCGCCGAGCAGCGCATCGAGGCTATTTCTGGCCAGCAACTGGATGCAGATGCCAAGCCCGCGCAAGCGGACGCGCCGTTCTGACCGATGATGTTTGGTCACTGTGCGGCTGTGTCAACAGGGAATCAATCACCATGGGAAGCATGAACGACTTTACGATTGCGCTCCCGACGATCGTCAACATGGTGTTCATGTTTGCCTTCGGTACATGCGCGGGCAGTTTCATTCACGTGGTTGCGTACCGCATGCCGGCGGGGTTGAGCGTCATTTCGCCGCCTTCGCGTTGCCCGGTCTGTGGCTTTCGCCTGCCGTGGTATCAGAACATGCCGATCGTTGGGTATGTGCTGCTGCGCGGTCGATGCTCGGCGTGCTCGGTGCAAATTCCGGTGCGCTATGTGCTGAGCGAGTTACTGATGGGGCTTCTGTTTGTCGCCATCTACGCCGTGCTCTTTCTGCCAAGTTCGGCAGATTTCTGGTATTCGGTGGGCGACGGTTGGTGGCGAGCTCAAGGGGTCATCGCTGCGTTTCCTGCCTTGGTAGCAGTGCTGTGGGGCACTGGCGCCTTGGTGGCGATGACCATGTGTGACGCGCGCACCTTTCTGATACCGATTGCCATTCCAAGGTGGGCATCAATAGTGGCATTGATTGCTTGGCCGATCGCCGCGCTGGTAGCGCGCGACTACGGTCATCCATTTCCGGCGCTTGCCCCAGCTTGGCCAGTGTGCGGTGCTGCAATCGGCGCCGTTGGTGGTTTAGCCATCGCACGCATTCTGCTGGTCGCTGGAATCTTGCCGCGCTCATTTGAAGACTGGGGCGACTTTGCCGAAAGCGAGGGCGATGTCTTCGCTGACTATCCCCATGCGCGCCGCGAGATGATCAAGGAAGTGGCCTTCGTTGGCCCGGCGGTACTGTTGGGTGCGGTCGGTTGGGTCGTTGCAAATCACCTTGGTGCACCCACTGAGATGCATCCCGCAGTCGGCGCCATCTTTTCAGTCGCAGCCGGATTCGTCATAGGCGGCGGTGTGGTGTGGGCGCTCCGAATCATCGCCACCGTGCTGCTTGATACGGAGGCGCTTGGGCTCGGCGATGTGCACCTCATGGCGTGCGTCGGGGCGGTGTTTGGGTGGCGCGTAGCGCTGATTGGATTTGTCATCGCGCCGTTCGTTGGCCTGGCGTGGTGGCTTGGCAATCCATTCCGCAAGGCGCCCATGCGTATGCCGTTTGGGCCGTCACTCGCCATCGGGTCGTTCGCGGCATTCTTTCTGAAGCCGATCGTTGCAACGGCGGTGGTTGCTGGTCTGGCAACCATGGCGCACTTGGGAGGTTGGGCACGCAACGATCCAAGCGGTGCGCTGGCGGTTGCTTCCGTCTTGGCGATCGGTGCCGCTGTTTCCGCTTGGGCCGCGCGACGGACGGGCGGAATTGCAGCTGCTGCGTCAATCATCTTGATGGTGTCCGCCGTGGTGGCATGGATTCTGGCGGCTCACATGCGCCCCGGAGCGGGTGCTGTGGTGGCGGGGGTCTTAGTGGCGTGTTGCGTGGTGGGCAGTGCCGTCTCTGGTGCTGGATTCGAGGAAGAATCCGGGCCACGAACAGCCCTTTCGCGGATCCTGCGGCTCTTGGCATTCGTGGTGGTATTGGTGGGAGCATTCCTCCTGCTCGCGCGCCCGGGATCGCCGAGCTAGGCGTTCTGCTGAAACGCTCGCCCAACCCCAACAATTCAATAAAAATGCCTTCCAAGCCCTTTACAGGGGCTCCCGGGTCGAGTGCAATGCCGCCACCTCGCAAGGATGCGCGGTCCGATGGTTAGCCATCGGTTGCAGTCACGAACTATTTGAAAGGATTCAGCCCAATGACATTTACTCGCATTCTTGCCGTCCCAGCGCTCGCGCTTGTGTCGGTTCTCGTTGGTTGCAACGACTCACAGAAGGCCGCTCAGGCGGATCTGTTGACTCAGAACGAGACGCTGACCAAGCAGCTTGAAGACAAGAACAACAGTCTGCAAGATATTGGCGAGCAGCTCGCGCGTGCTCAGCAGCAAACATCAGATCTGCAATCGCAACTCGAAGCCTGCAAGCAGACTGCTGCCGCGCCATCGACTGACGTTGCAGCATCGGGCGTCACTGCCAACGATTTCCAAGGAATCGAAGGCGTTGAAGCCACCGTTCAGGGTGATGACATTCATCTCACCATTGCCAACAGCTTGCTGTTTGATAGCGGCCGCACCTCACTCAAGGACTCTGCTCGCAAGTCGCTTGACAAGGTCTCCTCTGCTATCAAGAACAAGTTCAGCGACCGTGAGATCATTGTTGTTGGTTACACCGATGCCGATCCAATCCGCAAGAGTTCGTACCCAACCAACTACCACCTCGGCTTTGAGCGCGCCTTTGCAGTGCGTGGCTACCTGGACCGCAAGGGTGTGGTTGGTGCGCACATGGGCCTGATGAGTTTCGGACCGGATCGTCCCGAGGCTTCCAAGGAGAAGAGCCGTCGCGTTGAGGTCATTGTTACCTCAAAGACTGCAAATTCCGACGCTGCCGCGATGAAGACCGAGGCTCCACGTAACGCTCCAACGGCTGCTGGCAAAGTTGATGCAACCAAGGCAACCGCCAACCGTGCATCCACTGCGTCAACCGCCAAGTCAAGCACTGCCAGCAAGACGGCTTCGACCACTTCAAGCAGTCGCAAGGCGACCGTTGCTCCCGTCACTGCAGGTAAGTGAGTGGCGCGAAGGTTTGCGCTCCATGACGGTTGTTTGAGAACCGTGACACACCATGACACTTTCCACGAAGCCCGGCACAGCGCCGGGCTTCGTGTGTTTCATGGCACC
This sequence comes from Chitinophaga pinensis, assembly GCA_943329105.2. GTDB lineage: Bacteria > Planctomycetota > Phycisphaerae > Phycisphaerales > SM1A02 > UBA966. The sequence goes on from CALQCP020000092.1 coordinate 4,328, forward strand.
GGTGGTTCGCGTACTCCGGACCGCGCGTCGATCACGGCACCTTGATCTGCAGGCCCTTCTCGCGAATCTGTAGCAGCAATAAATTGGCTTGATCAAGCGCTTCGCGCAATCGCACGCCGCTATCAGCGAGATTCTCATAGAGCGACGGATCGCTGACAAGGCGTCCGGCCGTTCCTTCGCCCTTACCAACGCGCGCCACAATCTCATCAACGCGCGCCATGGCGGACGCCAGTGAATCGGCCGTGCGCTGCAACGTGACCGCCAGTTTGCTGGCATCCATCTGCACGCTCTGCGAGAGATTTCCAACAATCTGCACAGTATCGGTGGCTTCATCAAACAACACATTGGCTCGGCCGACCGCACCCTTCACATCAGCGCGCAGCTGTTCATCGTCCAACCAGACCCGCGCACGGTCAATGGCAGCTTGCGCGCCCACCAGTGCGCCATCAAGTCGTTCCTGCAAACTCACGCTCTCGCCACGCACGCGCATCGGCGGCTCCGTGGCGGCAAGGAGCAGGGCGCCAACCTCGGCATTGGCACGGACCCGGAACGCTACTTCTGCCGATCCGCCAACCAAGGATTCGGAAAGCCGAATATCAGCGTCCGCCGGAACCCGCGCATCGGGCCGTAGTTCGATCGTGATGTGTACGGGTGGATGCCACGCTGGATCAACGGCGACGTCGCGGACCGCGCCGACAGTGACGCCGTTGAGCGTGACTAGGCTCCCCGGTCGCACTCCCTGCGCCCCGTTGGTTTCCACAATCACTGGAAAGCGTCGCTCTAAGAGTGGCTGCAGTTTCCCGAAAGCCAAGAGCAGGGCGGCCACGCCCGCAATCGCGCCAATCGCCGTCGCACCCAGCGCAAAGTCACGCCGGGAGGGGCGGTCGTCAAAGTTCATCATGAGCGACATCCCGCGAGGCGAGCGATTGGCATGCAGAGGACTTCCATCCGCGCATCATCCCCGACCCGCCGCCGGACGGCAATGGCACTCGCGTACGATTCGGAATAACCCATGGACGGATCTTCTGGCCTGCCGCCTCCCCGTGTTGCCTATGACCGAACCCCCATCCACCGGGGCAGCGTGTTTGCCGTCGAGCGTGTGACATTCCGCGACGACGCCGGTCGCGTCATCGTTCGCGACATTGTTCGTCATCCCGGTGCCGTCACGGTCATTCCGGTCCTCGATGACGGCAACATGGTCATGATCCGCAACTGGCGCGTGGCTGTTGGCACCTGGCTCGATGAATTCTGTGCCGGAAAGTTAGAGCCCGGTGAAGACCCCGCACTGGCGGCGGCGCGCGAACTTGAGGAAGAGACCGGTTTCACGGCCGCGCAGATTCGCCCGGTTGGTGTCTTCTTCACCAGTCCCGGGTTCGCTGATGAGCGCATGTACGTCTTTGAGGCAACTGGTCTCACGCCCGTTCCGCAACGCCTTGAAGTGGGTGAGCAGATCGAAGTGGTCACTCGATCGGTTGCGGACCTGCAGAGCATGATCGCCCGTGGCGAGTTGGTTGACGGTAAGACCCTCGGCGCATTTACCCTGTGGAAACATGGAGCTTCCGGCGCTGGAGCAACGCGATGATGACCCGTGAGGCACGCTCATGACGTGGGAACGATCGGCACCATCCGCTGCGAACCCGTTGGCGTGGTCGTTGCCGTTGTTCCCGATCGCCGGTATCCACTTTCGGGTGCATTTCACTTTCGTCGTGTACGCGCTGGTGGTGGTGTTACGGGGCTCGTATGGGCCGGTTGAAGAGTCATCTGTACACGGTGCCAGCACGGTGGGCATGGCGGTTGGCGCACTCTTCGTGTTGGTGTTCATGCGCGAGCTCGTGCGAGCGTTGGTCGTACGTGCTTCGGGCGGCTCCGCAGACGACGTGGTCCTGTGGCCGCTCGGCAGCCTGCAAGGCATCGATCCCGCACCGGGTTGGCTCGCCGCGCTCCTATCCGCAGCGGTGGGAACGGCCGTTTCGGCGGTGGCATTTGCTGCCATGGGAATCACCCTTGGAACCATCACCGGGGATTGGATTGGCGCAGGGCTTCCGGACCCGATCTCCGCATCTTGGCTTAGTAATCCGCACTCTTGGTGGATCGATGCACTGTGGATTGCGCATTGGACTGGCGTGCAATTGGCACTCTTGGCGTTGCTCCCCATGTTGCCGCTTGATGGCGGTCGCGTCATGGAGGCGTTCATCCTGCGCCGGCGCGGCGAATATGACACCCCGCGGATTGCGGCGGCTGCCACGCTCGCCACGGCGTCAACCGCTGGCCTGGTTGCCATCGTCCGCGACCTTGGCACACTGTTGACCGTGGCCATTTCTTGCGCCGGTTTCGCTGCATTTATCTTGTGGCGCCTACGAGCCGGTGACTCCGTGGCAGCAGCGCGCCCGTCATGGATGGCAAACCACGATCAATCCGAGGAGCGCGAGTCGCGCGAACTGCGCGCCGAGCGTGAATCGGCGGAGCAAGAACGCCAGACGCGCGCCGCTGAAGACCGCGCGGTTGACCTCATTCTGGAGAAGATCGCCCGCGAAGGTGCGGATCGACTCTCGGCAACCGAGCGCGCCACGCTTGCGCGCGCTACCGATCGCCGCCGCGGCGGATCGCAGCGCTAACCACCCGCAGCACGCCACGGCTTTGCGATATCGTTCCCCGTTCTACCTATGGGCATCCAGGACCGACCGTACTACCGACCCGACCCTCGAACGCCACCCGCCTATGCACGCGCATTGGGTTGGTCGGCCACCACGTGGATCATTGCCATTTGCGTGGCAGTGTTTGTGGTCGATGGATTTCAGTCGTGGACCAACGAGCCGTTGGCAAGCACACTGATGCCAGGCGCGAGTGCGGAACAAATCCGCCAGATCGACCGCAGCAAGTTGGTACTCACCAATCCAGTCGATGTCGCACCCGGTGTGGCACTCGGCTACGCAGTCGTGGACCGCGAGAAGGTTGCCGATGTGGAGTACCGCAAGGAACGACCACTCACTCACTTTGGATACTTCTCTACCGCGCGTGCGGTGTACGCCTCGGATCCGGTGCTGGGCCCCTCCGGCTTTGAAGTGTGGCGATTCGTCACGTTCCAATTCTTACATGCCAACCTCAATCATGTGCTCTTCAACATGATGACGCTGTTCTTCTTCGGCGGAATGGTTGAGAATTACCTCGGCAAGAAGCGCTATGTGGCGTTCTATCTGCTGTGCGGCATTGCTGGCGCACTGATGTACCTGATTCTCAACGGCCTGGCGATTGGTGGTCAAGCAGCGTTCGGACCATCGTTCCATTTGCCTGGACTGCTCTTCAATGATCCGAACACCATGTTGGTCGGCGCATCAGCTGGAGTCTTCGGTGTGATCATGGCTGCTGCATACCTGGCACCAAACGCCACCGTATTGCTGTTCTTTGTCATCCCCATGCGCTTGGGTGTCTTGGCATACGGATTGCTTGGATTTGCATTGCTGGCGGTCATCTTCGGTTGGACAAATGCCGGTGGTGAAGCAGCGCACATCGGTGGCGCGCTCGCCGGGTTCTGGCTTGTCCGTAACCCGAATCACTTGCATGGCTTCTTTGACTTCCTTGGCCAATACGACCCGACCAGCAAGGTGGCACGCGCGCGCGTTGCAGTGAAGCGCGGCAACGTGCAAGGATCGGCTACCAGTACTGAAGTCAATCGCATCCTCGACAAGATTTCAGCGCGGGGTTTGCACTCGCTCACTGAAGGCGAAAAGCGCGCATTGCGCGATGCGAGCCGGAAGCCGCGGTGAGTGCGCTTCAGTTTGA
>CALQCP020000093.1 GCA_943329105.2 Chitinophaga pinensis
GCTCCTGTGGAGTTGCGTGATGGCATTCTTCGACCGCGCCACGGGTGGTCTCATTACCACCACGCTTCCGTTGGTATTGGCTGGATTTCTTGGTTACAGCAAGGGTCAACGGGGCTGGTTGATTGGGCTGCCGCTGTTGTTGATGGCGTTGTGCACTGGACCAGCCGGGGCGCTGTGTGACCGCGTTGGCAGTCTGCGCGTACGTATCGCAGCCGGCCTGGTGTACGCACTGGCGTTTGCCATGATTCCATTTGCTGCGTCAAATCAAGCAGCCATGGCGGTGACGATGTTTGCCGTTGGAATCAGTGCCGGCGCGCTGTTCTCCAGTTCACTGGCGATCGCCGCCGAGAGCGGAGGATCAACGGTTGCCCTTGGTTCATTCCGTGCAGCAGGCGATGTTGGGTTCTTTGCAGGAACCACGCTATCGATCGTTCTGGCGAGCGCCATCGGTAATGAGGCAGCGCCGGGGTACGCCGATTACGCATCCGTCATCGTCTTGTTTGCAGTGGCACATGCGGCGAGCACGGTGTTGATCGCCGGGACGGCAGTGCTAGCATCGCGTTGTGGCTCTCGGACAAATTCAGCGCTATGAACGAGATTGAGTGTCAGGCCAGCGAGTGTGAAATTCAGTTGATCGCAACGACCGGGGATCGGTGACCGTTACCTGAACGGTCACCCGCGCACGCGCCTTCGAGGGTCATGCGAATTTTTGCCAATGCCTGGTTCTGAATTTGTCGAACACGTTCCTTGGTCAGCCCAATGAGGTTGCCCACTTGCGCCAGTGTTGGCGTGCGACCTTGATCAAGACCTTGGAATGCAAAGCGGTGCATCACTACTTCGCGTTCGATCTCGGTGAGATCAGCGCGGTTTGATTCAACAATGTCACGGACTTCCGCTGCATCTTGCCGTTCCGATGCGGCGCGGATGGATGCAACGCCGTCGCCTTGTTCAAGCGCTGGATCAAACTCGACGGGGAAGCGTTGCTTGTGCTTGGAAACCTTGATTCCATGACGGCTAAATGCCTTGAGAATCGAGCGGCACGCGTAGGTGCTGAACTTGAATCCTCTGCCGCAATCGAACTTGTCCACCGATCGCATCAGCGCCATATTGCCTTCGCCGATCAGATCCGCATATTCGCCTTCACCAAGACGAACACGCTTCGCCATGGCCAAGACGAGCGCCAAATTTGTTTCCGCAATTTGTTCGCGGTAGGCAGTGGCGGTGCTGTTCCAACGGAGGAGTTCCCGTGCTTGTTCTGCTCCTGGAGCGCGACCACGCAAGGCCTTCTGGATCCGACTCATGCGGTAGCGCGCATAATTGAACTGCATGAAGATCACGCGCTCTTGCGCAGCGGTGAGCACCACGCCGTCATGTCGACGCGGCGAAGTGGTGCCGATGTCGTCCATCATGGGCCGGTACCAGGTCACGGTGGGACGAGGAACAATTGGCGCTTTCGTATAGATGCGCTGTTCCGCGCCGGCCTTGTGGAAGTCCGGGTGATCCATGAAATCGATTTCGTCGGAGAGCAACTCGGTGAGGAGTGCTGCATCGGCGCGGGTGCGTTGCGCCTTGGTTGGTTTGGCGGGCTTCGTCAACTTCGGCTCTACGCGCGCGACAGGCGCAAGAGGAGCGGACATTGCAGTTGGCTGTGGAGTGGAACCAGATCCGCCACCGCCGGTCATTTGCCCACGGCGGCGCCGGGCTCGTGCCTGGGGAAGGCGACCATCTCCGTCCATGATGCTGTGGGGTAGTGTGGTCATTGGGTCCTTGGCGGTTGTGTGCGGTTCGCCGCTTCTCTTACGAAACAGTTCGCGTAGTGTTCAGCGCGGATTCAATAAAATTTGAAACCTAATGCGGACGTCGGACGACGGACTGGGGGTAACCCCATGGCCGAGCGCTGGTTCAGATTCCGTTGCACCCTGAGATGCCCCGCGGCGCTCGCAAGTTCGGGATTGTGGCAAGCGAACCGTGATAAAGCAGCCAAGGCGCTCAAAATGAGCGCCTTGGCTGTTATTATAAGACGTTTACGCGGATGAGGGAGTGGCTTACTCCGCAGTTCCGCTGGACATGTCGTAGACCCAGGCGTCGCTGGGGCGCTTGAAGTCCAAGACTTCACCCTTGTTGAAGAACAGGGAAAGCTCGCGAATAGCCGCTTCTGGGCTGTCCGAGCCGTGGATCAGGTTGAAACTGTTGGAGACGCCAAAGTCGCCACGGATGGTTCCGCCGGCAGCCTTTGACCCGAAGGTGGCGCCCATGAGGTTTCGGCAGATGGCCACCGCGCCGTTGCCGCGGATGGCAAGCACCAGCACCGGGCTGGAGGTCATGAACTTGACCAGTCCAGGATAGAACGGCCGAGCCGCGTGGTCCTTGTAGTGCTCAGCGGCCAGTTCCGGGCTGATCTGCGTGAGTTTGGCACCCACGATTTGCAGGCCCTTCTCTTCGAAGCGGCTGATGATGCGACCCATGAGACCGCGTTGGACGGCATCTGGCTTAAGAATGATGAGGCTTGTTTCCATGTTGTTCTCCGTAAGTTGTGGGGCGGCAAGGATAGCAAAAAACCGAGTCAGACAGGGCATTCAGCCGATCGTGCTACCGTACCCGCCCTTCGCCGCCAAACGACGAAGCATGACGCGGCCCGTGATCCAGGACGTTGGGCACGGGAAGCATTGATCCGCGAACGCACGTAAAGGAGCCCGAAATGGCAGCCAAGGAAGCCGTTGCAGTGGCTGAACCGAAGAAGAAGTCCGCCACGCCCAAGGTGGATGCGGAGTCCATGGCCACTCGGCAGCGGGACATTTCGGTCAGTGAATTCTTTGCAAAGAACCGTCACTTGCTTGGGTTTGACAACCCGCGCAAGGCGATGCTGACCACCATCAAGGAAGCGGTCGACAACTCGCTTGATGCCTGCGAAGAAGCAGAGATCTTGCCAGAGATCGCGGTGATCATTGAGGACCTTGAGCCGACGCGTCCTGCATCGGCCAAGAGTTCGCGCTACCGCGTGACGGTGGTTGACAATGGACCGGGCATTGTTCGCAAGCAGGTCGAAAACATCTTTGGGCGCCTGCTCTATGGATCGAAGTTCCACCGCTTGAAAATGAGCCGCGGTCAGCAGGGCATCGGTATCAGCGCCGCGGGCATGTACGGACTGATCACCACTGGTCGGCCGATGGCAATCTTCACCAAGCCGAAGGCTGGTCAGCCGACCCACCACATCGAATTGGCGATGAATACCAAGACCAACCGCGCCGAAGTGACCTTTGACAAAGAGGTCAAGGACTTCCCGCCGGATCGCCTTCGCAAGTTGAGCGCGGGAACACGCGCGTTGGCTGAGCAGAGTGGATTTTTGACTGCAACGGAATTCCCAACTGGTACGTCCGTGAGCATCGAGCTTGACGGCAAGTACCAGCGTGGGCGTGGTTCGGTGGACGAGTTTCTGGAACTCACCGCTATTGCCAACCCGCACGCACGCATCGTCTTTGTGCCGCCGACACGGGTGACCGAAGATGATGAACCGGATGTGCTGACGGCAGCCGAAGCAAGCGCTGCCGCTGTTGCCAAGGTCACTACCGAGACCAACGGCGTGATTGTCTTTCCACGTGGCGTGCATGAATTGCCCCGTGAAACCAAGGAAATTCAACCGCACCCGAAGGGGATCGAGTTGGGAATCCTGCTGCAGATGCTCAAGGATTACGAGGCAACTGAGAAGGGCGGTACGCTCTTTAAGTTCCTTCAGGATTGCTTCTGCCGCGTGAGTGCTTCCACCGCCAGCGGTATGTGTGAAGCCATCGGGCTGACCAGCCGCACCAAAGTGGCCGACGTTGGGCCACCGCAAGCAGAGAAACTCTTCAAAGTGTTTCAGGAATCAAAGCTGGCGCCGCCGCCGACGGATTGCCTGGCGCCGATTGGTGTTCGGCAATTGCTGGCCGGAATGCTCAAAGGGGTGCGCGCTGAGTTCTACGCGGCATCGAGCCGTGAGGCGGATGTCTACCGTGGTCGACCTTTCCAGATTGAGGCGGCCATTGCATTCGGTGGTGAGTTGCCTGGCGACGAAACCGCGCGCGTCATTCGCTTTGCCAACCGTGTACCGCTGCTCTTTCAACAGAGTGCCTGCTCAAGTTTCAAGGCCGTCAGTGAGACGGGTTGGAAGAATTACAACCTGTCACAACCGCGTGGCGGTATTCCGGTTGGTCCACTGGTGATCATGATTCATATGGCTTCGGTGTGGGTGCCGTTCACAAGCGAGAGCAAGGAAGCCATTGCGGACTATGACGAGATTCGCAAGGAGATGAAATTGGCGCTGATGGAGTGCGGGCGAAAGCTGGGCACCTATCTGCGCAAACGCCAGCGCATGCGCCGCGAGGGTCTGCGTCGTGATGTGTTTGAGCGCTACATCGGTGAGATCGCCAAGGCAGTGCATGCCATCATGGGCGCTGATCCCAAGGCGATTTATGACGCATTGTTGGAGCAAGCCAATGCACGCACCGCAGTCGCTGATCAAGTGCTTGACGAAGACGGCCAGGTCATCAAGGATGAAGATCCATCCGGACCGGACGATGATGGCGTGCTCATTGTGCACGAGGCAATAGCCCCGGCGGTTGCGCAGCTGTCCTCCACACCGTTTGCGCCGCTCGACTTTGGTAACGGCAGTAAGAAGCAGACGAGCAAGGTGGGGGCAGTTGGTAAATCCAGCGCCAGCACCCAGGCAGGTAGTAAGAGCGGCAGCAAGTCCACTACTCGGGCGAAATCCAAAGCAGATTCCGCAGCGAGCCCCAAGCGAACTGCGAAGCAGGCTCCAGAGTCAGCAGCGCGAGCCGAACTCCGTGCACGTGCAGCCAAGGCGGCAAGCCGCAAGCCTGGCAGTGGCAAGCCCAGTAACGACGGCCCGCGTCTCTTCTGATCATCATTGACCATCACTGATCATCATTGATCATCTAGTACCGAAATAGGAACGACACCATGGCAAAGCAGAAGACACCCAGCGCGCCCGCTCGCACCAAGAAGGAGCGCGACGCCGCCACCGAGAAGAAGATCGTGATGCTCGCCACCGATGTAGCGAAACGTTCGTTGGCAGGGAATGAGCCGACGGTTCGTGTTCCCACGCGCACCAAGAGCAATACGCTCTGGAACAAGAAAAAGGGCATCTTGCAAATGGGCCCTGCTGCGCAAGAGCGCGGTCTGTTCAATTTGAGTCAGGCGAAGAGTTTCATGCAGACCATGCTGCACTCATCAAGTATCAAGGACTTGATTGCAGCGGAGAAGACGCTCAGTCTGCGTGGAATGTTCTATAAGGGTCTGCACACGGTGGCAGGCACCAAGGAGAAGACCTTCGCTGATCAGGATGAGTCTGACGGAATCTTGGAAGACCTTGAAGTGTCGCTGGCTGCGCTGCGTGAAGAATTGCACATCTTTGCCAAGAAGGCAGGCACGATGGTGGGCAATATCACCATCATCGACTCGGGCGATGAAATCGACTGCCGACGCATGGGGTCAGGCGGCTATGCCATCCCATCCATCGTGGAACCGGATGTGATCAAGTTCAAGAAGTGTGACGCCAAGTTCGTTCTGCATGTTGAGAAGAACACCGTTTGGAGTCGCTTCAACGAGGATCGCTTCTGGGAGAAGCACAACTGCATCTTGACCGAAGGCGGTGGTCAGCCGCCGCGCGGGGTGCGTCGCTTGTTGCGTCGACTGAACGAAGAACTTGGGCTACCGGTGTACTGCCTGCTCGACTGCGACCCATGGGGGCACTACATCTACAGCGTGATCAAGCAGGGCAGTATTTCCTTGGCATTTGAGAGTGAGCGTTTGGCGATTCCGGATGTCAAGTACTTGGGTATTCGCGCGAGTGATTACCGTACGTGTGGCCTCAGTGATGATGTGCAGATTGCACTGAATGACACCGATATCAAGCGTGCCAAGGAAATTGCCGCGTACCCGTGGTTTCAAGGTCACAAGGGTTGGCAGCGCGAGATCGATGGGATGCTCAACAACGGCTTCAAGATGGAAGTGGAGTCCTTGATTACCAAGGACATCTCCTACGTCACTGAAACCTATGTGCCGCAGCGACTCAAGGCGAAGGACTGGTTGGACTGAGCGTATGTACCGCGCAATCAGCGCGGCGCTGGTGCGTCGGACGCGGTCTCGGCGAGTGGCAGGGTGATGCGAAAGCGTGCGCCATGGCCATTGATGGCATCAAGCGCTTCGATACTCCCGCTGTGCGCCTCCACAATGCGCCGCGCGGTGGCAAGGCCGAGTCCATTGCCACCCGGCTTGGTGGTGTGATACGGCTCAAAGGCGTGCTGGCGCATCTCCAGGGTCAATCCTGGCCCAGTGTCTTCCACATCAATGGCAGCACAGCGGGGGTTCTCGTTCCGGCTTTCGGGCGGATCGGCGTACACCGAAAGTTTCAGTGTCCGGGCGCGGTCTTCGGGGAGGTCTTGCATGGCCTGCACGGAGTTCAGGAGCAAATTGAGCAACGCTTGCTTCAGTAGCGAAGGGTCGGCGTCAACAATCACCGGATGCCGGTCCGTATCGACGACGAATCGAACGCCCGCTTGTTCCGCTTGCGGCATGAAGAAGTCGCTGATTTCGGTAACCGCATGGCGGAGATCGCAGTGCCGCCGATCCAGTTGCATGCGGCCCGCGTAACGCAGGAAGTCCGTGAGAATGTCGCGCAGCCGTGCGGCTTCGCGCGCGAGTGTGTCCACGCGACGCGACATGCTGGCGCGATCGGTTTCATCAAGCGGCGAGTCCAAGATTTCCTCGCGTAGTAGTTGCGCGTTCAAGACCACCGTGGAGAGTGGATTCTTGATTTCGTGCGCAAGTCCGCGGGTCATCGAAGCAATCTCGGCATTGCGCGCGCTCTCCGCGGCGGCACGTTCAGCGTGCCGGACTTGCGTTCGTTGCACACGCATCATGCGGTAGGGAATCCACCAGGCGAGCGCAACGATGCAGAGTGCGCTGCCGAGTGCCAAGGCGATGACCGCCCATCCGGGGAGCGATTCAGTAGCGGCAGTCGGCAAGGAAGCTGGCTGCCACGGCGCGCCGACGGCGGCGATAGTGCCAGCGGCACCCGTATCAATAAGAACGCCCGACACGCGCAGGTGTCGGGCAGGGAATAGTCCTGCATAAAGCAGGTGGCTAAACAGTTGGATATGCATCAGGCGCGCCGCGTTGAGCGACGGATCATGTGCTGCTGCCAGCGGCTGGGACGCGAGTCAGCGAACGAGCCTTGGTGGCGGCCCATCCCTTGGCACCCTCAGTCGCGGAATAGACGACCATTTCAGCGTCATTCAGAGTGCGGAATCCGCCCTCCTGATCGATGACTGAGAAGTGAACGAAGATGTCCTGGCCTTGAGGTCCAACAATGAATCCGAATCCCTTGCGGGGATCGAACCATTTCACTTGGCCTTCTACGTTTTCGAGAGTGGTGTTGGACATGGGTTGCTCGCTCTAACTTGGTTACTTTCCTACCGATGAACACGCAGGAAGGTGCGGTTGTGTGATCCGCTAGCCCCAAACAATCCGAGACCGCGCGAATTATGCTCCGGTTTTCGGACTTATGCAAGTCTGAACAATCAATACTTTGGGGTTTCGGGCGTGCATTTTTGGATCTAATAACTCAGCGGGTGTAGTGGCTTATGGACAAAGGGTTTACGAAGGAGCAGCGGTGGTGGTTCGCAAAGTTGATACAAAAAAATACCGAGGCCATCTGGTGTCGATGGCCTCGGTTCATGAGTACTGGAATCGCCGTCAGGTGTTACTGCTGAGCTGGCGCGCCCTCGCGGTCGCGGCGTCCGCCATCGCGGCCACCGTCACGTCCACCGTCGCGGCCGCCACGGTCTCCGCCGCCGCCATCGCGACGACCACGGTCGCCACCGCCACCGCCGCCTTCGCCACCACCACCGCCGCCGCCGCCGGCTGGGGCCTCAAGCAGGGCCTTGCGGCTCAACTTGATGCGTCCGCTGTCGTCGACGTTGATGACCTTGACCTTGACCACGTCGCCGATCTTGACGACCTCGGTGACGTTCTTCACGAACCCGTGCGCCAGTTCCGACACGTGGCA
>CALQCP020000094.1 GCA_943329105.2 Chitinophaga pinensis
ACCGCCATCACGCTTGCTTGGAATGCCGAAAAGGCAAAGCGCATTGAAAGCACCCTGAAACTGGGAGAGTCAACCCTTCCCGCGGCGAGCGCACCGAAGTGAGCCAGACGGGCTCGGATACGAGCCACCGCGATGTGGCGAACAGCGATGTCGCTCACTATGACGTGGCCATCATTGGTGCCGGCGCAGCCGGACTGTTTGCATCCATCTGGGCGGCCCGCTCCGCACAGGCCGCAGGTGCACCGCTTCGGATCGTGGCGTTCGACGGTGCACGGCGCTTAGGAGCAAAGATCCTGGTGGCGGGCGGCGGTCGGTGCAATGTCACGCACTGGCGTGTTGATGATTCTGACTACGCAGGCAGCACTCCAACCGCTATTCGCACCGTATTGCGTCGATTCGGCGTGGAACCAACGGTACAGTTCTTTGCGGAACTTGGCGTTGACTTAAAGCGCGAAGACACCGGGAAATTATTCCCAGTATCTGATGATGCACACAGCGTTCTGAATGCACTGCTTGCCGCAGCGCGCGATGCAGGGGTTCGACTTTCCAATCCAAACCGCGTGACTTCCATTGCCGCGACGTCAGCCGGATTTCGTCTCACTACCAACGGCAATTCCCCTGCAAATCCAGGGATGAACGATCACGCGAGTGCCTCCTCGGAATGTATCGCTCGCCGAGTGATCCTCTGCACGGGTGGCAAGGCGCTTCCAAAGTCTGGGTCTGATGGCGCGGGCTTGGACATGGTGCGTTCATTGGGTCACTCAGTGACGGAACACCTTGTTCCTGCACTGGTCCCACTGCGATTGCCCGCTGGGCATTGGATCACTGAACTGAGTGGTCTGACAGTTGCAGCGCAACTCACGTTGCGGTCCGGAACAGGCAAGAAGTTGGTTTCATTCACTGACAGCACCCTGTGCACACACTTTGGCATTTCCGGGCCAAGTGTCCTCAATGTCAGCCGCTACTTGTTGATGGAGCAATTCGTCGATCCCGGCACCCGCCTGGAACTTTCCTGGACGCCCGGTATCGAAGTGGACGCCATTGATCGCGCACTGATCGATGCCAAGGGTCGAGGCGTCGGGACTGTGCTTCGGGCCTACCTGCCGGAGCGACTCATGCGCGCCGTGTGCGCCGCCAGTAGCGTGGATCCCGCAGCGACTGCGCAGCAATTGCCGCGAGAAATGCGACGCGCGCTGGCGCAATGTGTTGCCGGCACCCCGCTACCGATTTCCGGCGACCGCGGATTCACCTTTGCAGAAGCCACCGCAGGCGGAGTTCCGCTTGCCGAACTACGTCTGCAAACCATGGAAAGCCGAACCGTTCCCGGTCTGTACTTGGCCGGTGAAGTGTGTGATGTTGACGGCCGCATTGGCGGCTTCAATTTCCAGTGGGCTTGGGCAAGCGGTTACGTCGCCGGGTTGAGCGCGGCTCAATCACTGCTACCTTCCGCGGCTGTATGAGGCCCGCGAGCGTTCCTGCGGCTCGCAACACAATCGCCCGCAGAGCGGCTAGTCCACTCGGAGGAGGCGGCACCCCGCGCACTTTCTTACGAGTACGGCGCACTACCGGAATCAGTTTCGCGAATGCTTGTGGCGCATACTGACGAATGAACTCAATCTCATTCTCGGTGGTTTCCACCTCGCTGAAGGCGCGCTTGCCATGACCACATGCGCCATGTTGCAAGGCGTGCGTCAATTCATGAATCAGAACAGCGATCGCCAAGATCCGCGTTTCCAATTCAATTCCACCGGGCGGCGTTGAGTAACGAGCACGAGCACGCCGGTACGTGTGCCAATACGCGCTGGCTCCCGGAGCAACACGGAGCAGAATGTGCGGTCGATCAAAGCCATGCGCGTGGCGCTGGTAGTACGCACTGGCGCCTCGGCCGCGACGCCAGCGGATCGGCGTGGCTGCCAGCGTGGCGCGTTGTTCGATGGTGAGTTGGTAACGGTTTGCTACGAATTCAATAGCAGATTCGTGAATGTCTGCGCGGAGTTTCGCGGTCAGGCGCGGGCCAGATGCAGCACGCGGTGGCGCCACCGCGCGTGCACTTCGCACCAGGCGCGTAACGGATGAAGTCGCACCGGGTGGGTGTGCGGCAAGGATGTCGCGCATGGAACCGACAAATTTCGCTACGGCCGCGGGATCTGCCGGCGCGTGCTCGCCGCGTTCGACAGCGCGATACCAGTCAGCAATCTGCCAGGCGCGCGTGGCTTCCACTGCGTCAAACCGGGGAATCAGATGCATGTGTAAGTGCGGTGCACCCTGCCCAAACGCAATGGCGTAGACGCGGTCACAGCCGGTCACCTCACGGATAGCGCGAGAAACGGTGCGTAATGCGCGCCCAAATTCATCAGCTTCCGCATCGTGAAAATCTGCCGGGCCTTGCACGTGACGGACCGCGCAGAGACATGTCCACCCCACGATTGGCGCCGGTAATGGGTGATGGCGAACGATCCAATGTGGACCACGGTGACACTCAAGCGACGCAAAATCACTGGCACCGGAAACTGGCGCAAGCGCTGCACTTGCAGCGTGTTCATTGATGCTCGGGTCTGCCGCACTTGCGTGAATGCGACAGATATCGCATGCACCGGCAGCAGACGGATCGTTCACTTGGTTCCCTCAGGGCCGCCATCAGCGATGTACTTGGCATGAATGGCCTGCTCCAAATCCACACCAGCGATGTTCGCCAGCGTGGTGAGCCACGCGAGGACGTCAGCGAACTCCTCTTCCAAGTTGGCGCGGTCCGGTGTTCCCTTCTCCAATTTGCCAAGCGCGTGGGCTAACTCGCCCACCTCCTCAGAAAACCAAAGAAAGGTCTTTGCGGCGCCACGCGCACTGTCAGTGGCGTAGTACCGCTCATGGATCATCCGCTGAAAGTCACGGATGGCCATCGGATTGATCGGAGCGGCGGCAGTACCAGGGTGTGCGTTCGTTGCGTCAGGCATGTGGGATTACGCGCGGCAGCGCGGCAGGAAAGCGTCCTCGGGGGGAGTCGAACCCACAACCTCCGCCTTCGGAGGGCGGCGCTCTATCCAGTTGAGCTACGAGGACATAAACGGACGAACATACGACCGAGCGAGCAGTGTAGAGCCCATTCCCGATGCTGCCGACCGCTGCTACCTCCCTCCCCTATCCTTCCGGTCCTTGCCCGCGATCCCAGCCAACCCCTCCCGAGAAACTGCGACCCCTGCCACAGCGCATGCACCGGCGGCGAACGAGCATGGCACCGCTACCGCCGGACCCGCTGTCATTGCCCCGCGCTGGGCGGTACTGACGGTCACGTGGGCCAATTCCCTTGGCAGCGGACTGCTCTGGGGCGGCGTTCCGTTTGTGATGGAACTGCAGTACGGATTCACAAAGAGTGAGAACCTGCTGCTGGCGCTCGCGGAGAGCATCATCTACGTCGTGGTGGCCCTGGGCTCTGGTCCTGTACTGCGGCGCTTTGCAGGTCGCGGGCTCACGCCGCGCGCGGCTCTGATGTCCATCTTCATCGTCCAACTCGTCGCCGCCGGTGTCGCACTCACCGGCATGTGGGGCGTGGTGGTTGCCTCATGCGTCTTTAGCGCGGTGGGCGCAACGCTTTGGCCGATTATGGAAAGCTATGTTTCGTCCGGGCAGCACGGCGGGAATATGCGGCGCTCGATCGGCATCTTCAACGTGACCTGGATGTCTGCTACTGGTGCCGCCCTGCTACTGATGGCGCCGGTGATCGCATTCGGACATGCAAACCATACGCTCTTGGTTCTTGCGCCAATTTCCATACTATCGATCGTCCTGCTCCGCTGGTTCCCAGCACGACCAGCTGCACATCCTCCGGAACACGCGCACACGCACATTGCTCCGCAGTATGCGTACCTGCTCCGAGCCACGCGATTTGTCATACCAACCAGTTACATATTCATTTCCGTGATCGGCCCAGTGATGCCCTTCATCCTGCGTGACCTGGCGATCGCTGATGAATTGAAGACCCCGATCGCATCGGTGTGGATGTTTGCGCGCATGTTCACGGTGGTCATCTTGGCGCAACTGACCTTCTGGCACGGCCGGTGGAGCACGCTTGCGGTGGGTGTTTCGTTGCTGGCGGGCGGATTTGCCTGCATTGTGCTGGCAACCGATGTTTCCATGCTGATGATTGGGCTCACCATGTTTGGCGCAGGTCACGGCATTCTCTACTACGCCGGCCTGTATTACGCCATGGCGGTGGGTGGTGCGGACGTTGACGCCGGTGGCCGATTCGAGGCGTTGATCGGTGTTGGTTATGTGATTGGCCCCGTTGCCGGAATGCTGGCGGGTGGCACCCAAGCACAACTGGTGGGCGCGACATGGGCGGCTGCCCTGATCGGCATCGCGCCGGCCATCATGCCCTGGTTGGCGTGGCGCCGTCGCCTCCGCGGGGAACAGAGGGCGCACGCATGATGGTGACACTGATCATTCTTGGCGCACTGATTGCATTGCACGCCTTCGTGGCCGCCTGCGAGCTGGCCGTCATGACCGCCCGTCCTTCGCGCCTGCAAGCGATGGCCGATCGTGGCAACCACGGAGCACGCCGCGCGTTGGCCTTGTCACGCGACTCATCGCGATTGCTTTCCACCGTTCACCTGATCATGACGATGACCGCCATCGTGGAAGGCGCATACGGCGAACGCGAGCTTTCGCACTATTTGGAGATTTGGCTCCGCGAGTACCCAGCGATCGCTCCGCATGCAGAGTTGATTTCATTCATCACGGTGATCACCGTGCTTTCGTATCTCTTGCTGGTCGTTGGCGAATTGGTTCCCAAGCAGATCGGCATTGCGTATCCGGAGCGCATCGCTTCCGCCACTGCCACGCCGCTGTGGTTCATGTCTCGCGTGGCTGGCATTCCGGTGCGCATACTGACCAGTTCAACGGATGGACTGACACGACTGCTCGGCATTCGTAGCCACCGCGAAGAAGTGAGCGAAGAAGACGTCAAGGCGATGGTTGCGCAAGCTGCAAGCACCGGCGTGTTTGACCCCATGGAGCACCGCATCTTTGAGCGCGCCCTGCGCGTGGGTGATATGACCGCCAAGAGCTTGATGGTTCCGCGCGGACAAATCACCTGGATCGATGCGGCTATGCCAGCTGACGATCTGCAAGTACTGATCGGCACGGCGCCGTTCAGTCACTTTCCAGTGTGCGAAGGCTCCATTGATCGCCTGCTTGGCGTGGTGCACATCAAGGATCTGATTTCTTACGGATTGCTTGCCGGCGCGGGATTCAAAGTCTCCGCGGTGATGCAGGCGCCGCTCTATGTGCCTGACTCCATGCCCGCGCTGAAGCTGCTTGCACTCTTTCAATCAAACCGCACGCGCATTGCGTTTGTTGTCGATGAGCACGGTGGACTGGAAGGACTGGTGACAGCAAACGATGTTGTTCAAGCGCTGCTTGGCGATATGAGCCGCGGTACTGAGGGCGAGCAAGCCACCGCGGTCAAGCGCGAAGATGGATCATGGCTGATGGATGGAATGCTGCCGCTACCCGATGTGTTGGCGACACTTGGACTCACCAGTGACGCCGCGGATGAACTTCCAGAGGTCGCAACTGCGGCCGGACTGGTGACTGCGCTCCTTGGCGAACTGCCGAGCACCGGCGACAAAGTGACGTGGATCGGCTGGCAATTTGAGGTCATCGACCTAGACGGACGCCGCGTCGACAAGTTGCTCGTTACACGTCATCCGACGCAGTAACAGACTTTCCACTCACTGCAGACAACGCTTGTAATGCAGCGGCGCGAGCCTTGGCATGATCAACGATCGGGTGCGGATAGGTTTCGCCTAGCGTGACGCCCGACATGGCGAGCGCAAGCGGCGGCGCTTCCCACGGCGCATGGACGTACTCCGCAGGAACGCCAGCAAGTTCCGGCACCCAATGCTTGACGTACGCGCCGTCTGGGTCAAATTTCTTGCCCTGCGTCATCGGATTGAAGATACGAAAGTACGGTGCCGCATCAGCGCCGCAACCGCCCGCCCACTGCCATCCCAGTGTGTTGCTGGCAAGATCCGCATCAACCAACGTATCCCAGAACCAGCGGGCGCCATGCATCCAGTCCATTCGCAAGTGCTTCACCAAGAAGCTGCCCACCACCATGCGGACGCGATTATGCATCCAGCCGGTGTGCCAAAGTTGACGCATTCCTGCATCCACAATCGGATAGCCAGTCTGGCCGCGCTGCCACGCGCGTAGTTCCGCTGCGTTGGTGCGCCACGGAAATTTCCGGAAGTCAATGCGCAGTGGATCCTCTGCCGTGCGCGGGAAATTGGCAAGGACATGCGCACCAAATTCCCGCCAACCCAATTCCGCGCGGAACTTCTCAGCATTCGCAGTGAATTCTCCCGCGCGACCGCGGATTGCCTTCTGCACTGCGTGCCACGCTTCGCGCGGGCTCACCTCACCAAAGTGCAGGTGCGCGGCAAGCATGGACGTTCCATGCACACCAGGAATATCGCGCTGCAGTGAATACTGACCGATCGGCCCAGCAACGAACGCCTGCAGGCGCGTGCGCGCGCCAGCCTCACCAGGAGTCCACATCTGTTGCAATCCAGCGTCCCACGGAATCTTCGGCAGGAGTTGCAGCGCGTCCACGTCTAGCCCCGCGGGCCACGCAGCGGGCGCGAGAATCGTTGCTGGCGCTGGGCGCGGAGCATCGGGCGCTGGGCGCGTCAAACATGCCCGCCAGAATGGCGTGAATACCTTGTACGGGGTGCCGGTCTGCGTACGTATCGCAAACGGATCGAACAACAGATTGGAGCCAATGCGGCAAAGTTCAATACCTGACTTCTCCAACAGTTCCGCGACGCGCTCCTCGTCAGCCATCGCTGCTGGCTCGTAACGACGTGAGCACGCCACGCGTTTGGCGCCACACGCGCGCGCCACGGACGCCAGCTCCACTGCTGGATCACCAGTTCGAATCACCAACCTGGATCCGCGCGACTTCAAGTCCTCAGCAAGCCGCCGCAGTGAGTGATTCAACCACCAGCGCTGTGCACCGCCGATCGGCCAACGACCCTCGGACTTTGGATACCAGATGAACACCGGCACCACTGCTCCGCGCGCGCACGCATCAAGCAGCGCGTCATGATCGGACGTACGAAGATCTTGTCGAAACCAAACCAATGTGGTCATTCGAATTTCCCAAGCTCAAATCGGAAGGCATCAGTCAGACTCGGAAGCGCCCACTTGAATTGCAACGCCTGCAGGCGTTTTGGGGCAACGAACGCACCTTCAAGAAGCAGGCGCTCGCCCATCTCGCCAAACATGACTTTGACTGCCGTTGCAGGAAGCGGCGCGATTGATGGCCTACCAAGCACACTTCCAAGCGTTTGCCCAAACTCCTTGTTGGAGCACGGTTGTGGCGCCACCGCGTTCACGGGTCCGCTCACATCTGTGCTCATCACAAAGCGGAGAACGCCGAGCAAGTCATCCAGGTCGATCCAACTCATGCCCTGCGTGCCAGAGCCCACTGAGCCACCGAGACCCATCTTGAATGGTGGAAGTAACTTGGCAAGCGCGCCCCCGCGAGCGCTGATCACCACGCCAATGCGCACGTTCACGACGCGGATACCTGCGTCCCGCGCCGCATCAGTGGCACGCTCCCACTCTTCGCAGATTTCCGGCAGATAGCCGTCCCCGCGCGAACTTGATTCATCCACTTGACCAGGGCCCGGACGATTTCCGTACCAGCCAACCGCGCTTGCACACACCAAGACGCGCGGCTTGTGCTTGAGGCCAGCCAAAGTGCGCGCCAGTTGCGTGGTCGGATTGACCCGGCTATCGCGGATTTCTTGCTTGCGCGCAGCGCTCCAACGCTCGTCGGCGATGCCCGCCCCAGCAAGGTGCACCACGGCATCAAGACCTTCAAGCCGCGCCGCATCAAACGTGCCTGCATGCTGATCCCATGCCACATCGCCACGCGCATGATCGGCTGTACCGCGCACAATGCGCCGAACATCATGACCGCCAGTCGAGAGGAATGGCAGCAACGAACCGCCAACCATTCCGTTGGTACC
>CALQCP020000095.1 GCA_943329105.2 Chitinophaga pinensis
CACTGGCAGCCGCCATTCGCACGTCGTTTCATCGCATCCAGTTCACGCCGGACTTGTTGCCTTCGGACTTGATTGGAACCATGGTGTACAGCCCCGCTACGCATGAATTCAGCGTGAAAAAGGGCCCGGTGTTCGCCAACATTGTGCTTGCGGATGAAATCAACCGCGCGCCCGCCAAGGTGCAGAGCGCGCTGCTCGAAGCGATGCAGGAACGACAAGTGACCATCGGCGGCGAGACATTCAAGATGGACGATCCGTTCTTAGTGCTGGCGACGCAAAATCCAATTGAACAGGAAGGCACCTACCCGCTTCCCGAGGCGCAAGTGGATCGCTTCCTACTGAAGATTGTGATCACCTATCCAACGCGCACCGAGGAGCGGCAGATTCTTGATCGCATGTCGCGCACCACTGGCAAGATTTCCGTGAAGCCAGTGATGCAGCCGGAAGAGATTCGTGCGGCGCGTGCGGTTGTTGATGAGATCTTTGTGGACGACAGCATCAAGGACTACATCGTGTCTCTGGTAGTAGCGAGCCGCGATCCTGCCGCTTACAAGGTGCCCGTGAAAGATTTGCTGCAATACGGGGCATCGCCGCGCGCAACGCTGGCACTTGCACAAGCCGCGCGCGCCAAGGCATTCTTGGATGGGCGCGGATTTGTTGTCCCACAAGATGTCAAGGATGTGGCGCATGCAGTGCTCCGCCATCGCTTGGGGCTCAGCTATGAAGCCGAAGCGTTGGAAAAGTCATCGGATGATGTGGTGCGCGCGCTGCTTGAGCATGTCCCCGTTCCCTGATCACTGCCATGCAGACGTCTGAATTGCTTCGCAAGGTTCGCCGCATCGAAATCCGCACGTCACACCTGGTGAGTGACGTGATGGCTGGCCAATTCCGTTCCGCTTTCAAGGGACGCGGAATGGAATTCGAAGAAGTCCGCCCGTACCAGTACGGCGACGACGTTCGTTCGATTGATTGGAACGTGAGTGCGCGCACCGGCTTTCCGCACGTCAAACTGTTCCGCGAAGAGCGCGAGCTCACCGTCATGCTGGCGGTTGATCTCAGTGGTTCGCTTTCATTTGGAACGCATGCACAACTCAAGCGCGAGTTGGCGGCGGAAATTGCTGCCACGATCGCCTTTAGTGCCATTCGATCCAATGATCGCGTGGGCCTTGTTTGCTTTACTGACCGTGTGGAGCGCGTTGTTCCGCCGCGCAAGGGTTCGCGTCATGTGTTGCGGATCGTGCGTGATCTCTTGGGATTTGAGCCAAGTAGCCGGGGCACGGACATCGGCGGCGCTATTGCTGAGGCCACTCGCATGTTGAGTCGGCGCTCGGTGCTCTTTGTGGTGAGCGATTGGCGTTCCAATACTGTCTCGGCCAAAGGCGGCGAGCCATGGGAAGACGCGCTGCGTATTGCGCGCATGAAACATGATGTGATTCCGGTTCTGATTCGTGATCGCCGTGAACATGCGATGCCGGCACTTGGTCTTGCCGAATTCATGGACGAAGAAACTGGTGAATGCATTGTGGTGGACTTGGGATCCAAGGCAGTGCGCAATCGATTTGCGCAACTGGCTGCGGCGGAGGGATCACTGCTTGATGAAACGCTTCGCAAGCTGCGCTCGGAGGCAATTCGTGTGGAGACGGGTGGGGACTTTGTTGCACCACTCACCACCTTCTTCCGTCGCCGCGAGGCACGGAGGGCCCGATGAAGAACTCGCGTGCGATCGTGGTCAGTCTGACGCTCTGCGGGAGTGGAGCGGCGTTCGGCTGGAGTGGAGCGGCGTTCGGCTTGACCGGAGCGGCGTTCGCCTCGAGCGCGCCAGCGCTCGCACAGGATCCGGCGGTTGCTCCACGTGCGACCGGCCGCGCTACGGAGCGGGCACCCGCGCAAACGCGTGTGCGGCAGGAAGTCAAAGAGGGACAACTCTGTGTAGTGCGAACGGTTGATGCGCAACAGTGGCAAACAGGCGCACCCATCACCATGCAGCTCGCTGTCATTGCGCCGGACGGGATGTCACTGCAACTTCCGGAGATTGGCAGCACGTTCGGGCAATTTGATGTGCGACCGTCGCGCAGCCAACCAGCAAGCGCGGGCAAAGCAGGCATGGTTGTAGAACTGGTGGCATGGGAGGCCGGATCACTTGAGATTCCTGCGATCACCGTTTCGATGACCAGTGCTGACGGAACAAAGACCACCGCGACGGTTCCAGCGGTAAGCGTCACACTGACATCGCTCATTGGCAGCGAACTTCCGCTGACTGAACTGGCATCGGAGATCCGCGGCCCCGTGGACATTGACACGCGCGCGTGGTGGTGGTGGGCCATTGCTGCCGGCGCAACCGTGGCGGCGGGGGCGTTCGTGTGGTGGCTCATGCGCCGCCCAACGCAGCAGCCCGTGGTGACTCCGGTAGCGCCGGGCGAATGGGCACGACGCGAGTTTGACCTCTTGGAATCGCAACGGCTTCCCGAGCGCGGCGATGTAGAAGGATTCTTTGTGCGGCTCTCGGATGTGGTTCGCACCTACGTGGAGCGGCGCTATCAGATTGCAGCGCCCGATCAGACCACGCAGGAATTCTTGAGCCAAGCGGCGCACCATCCTGATCTTGCTGGAGACAATGAACGAACACTCGGCGCATTCTTACGCAGCGCGGATATGGTGAAATTTGCCGCCGCGCGTCCCGCATCCGATACCTGCGCACACGCGCTCAACGCCATGCGCGGATTTGTGGAGCGGACCGCCCCGCCAACAAGCGAGGTGGAGCCATGAACGGATTCCATGAGAGCAGCGTGTGGTGGCTTCTCTTGCTGTTGGCAGTGCCACTGGCTTGGATTGCCGTTGCGCGTCCTCGTTGGCGTGCAACCATCGGCTTTCCTTCGGTAGCACCGCTGCGTGCAGCGGGAGCGACATTCGTTTCGCGCACGTGGTGGTTGCCACTGGTTCTCCGAATGGCCGCACTGGCAACCCTGGCGGTTTGCATGGCCCGACCCATCAAGGCCAACGAGCAAACGCGTGTGTACGTGGAAGGCGTAGCCATTGAGATAGTGGTCGATCGATCAAGCTCCATGCTGGCGATGGACTTTCAGAAGGACGGCCAGCGTGCGGACCGATTGACTGCACTCAAAGAAGTGGCGGGGAAATTCATTCTTGGCGGAGGTGGACTTGATGGTCGCCCGGGTGACCTCATTGGGCTCATTGCGTTCGCGCGCTATGCGGACAGCCTGTGCCCACTGACACTTGATCACGATTATTTGGTGCAGGTACTTGATGATGTTGCCGTGGCTGGCAATCGTGGCGAAGACGGCACCGCCATCGGTGAAGCGGTCGCGCTGGCTGCAGAGCGGCTCCGTGATGCCACCGAGCGCGGCGCCGATCTTCCCAAGCCGAAGAGCAAGGTGATCATCTTGCTGACCGACGGTGAAAACAACGCCGGCGACATTGCACCCACCACTGCTGCTGAAATTTGCAAGACCTACGGAATCACCCTTTATACCGTTGGAATGGGCACGATCGGCGAGGCGCCCTACCCCATGCAAACGCCGTTCGGTGGCACTCGGCTGGTGCCAGTTCCGGTGAACATCGATGAGAAACTCTTGAGAGAGATGGCGTCACTCACGGGCGGCCAGTACTTCCGTGCGACGGATTCCAACAGCTTGGAGTCGATTTACGAAACCATCAATCGACTTGAAAAGACCACCACGGAACAGCGCCGCTACTTGCAGTATCGCGACCTTGCCGTTGAAGGTTCAGACATTGCTGGCGTGCGCGTCGCTCCATTACTGCTGATTGCGTTTCTCTTGATCGCGGCGGAACTCCTCCTGGCGCAGACACGGTGGAGGATGTTGCCATGAATCCCATGGACTTCACATTCGCTAATCCAGCCGCGCTCAACTGGGCGTGGGCGGTGCTGGCTCTGCTGGCTTTGGTGTTGATCAGAACCCGTGGTCGCGCGCGCGCGATGGCTGCCTTCGCTGACGCCCCGCTCCTACGAACCATCGCTCCCCGCGCGAATTCAGCGCGCCCGTTTGTCCGTGCGCTCCTCACGGTGGCGGCATTGGCCGCTCTGGTTCCGGCGCTCATGGATCCACGGTGGGGTGCACAAGTGGAGGAAGTGAAGCGGCGCGGCGCTGACGTCTTCTTTGTGATGGATGTCAGCCGCTCCATGACCGCGCAAGATGCAACGCCCGACCGCCTGGGGCGCGCCCGGCAATTTGTGGAGGAAACCGTGGAGTCGCTGGGCGGAGATCGCATCGGTCTCATTGAGTTTGCTGGCACTGCTGCCATGCGCGTCCCGCTCACGTTGAATTACGGCGCGTTCCGTACCACGCTGGCGGAACTGGTGCCGCTCTCTGGTGCGCGCGGTGGTACTGCATTGGCAAATGCCATCGCCCTGGCAGCCGCCAGTTTCCCGCCGGCATCGGCAGGCAGCCGTGCCATCATCATCATTTCGGACGGCGAAGACCTGGACGATGGCGATGCTGATCCAGTGGCTACTGCCAAGGCAGTGCTGGAGAAGGACGGCGTCCACGTTTATGCAATTGGCATTGGTGACGCGCGTGAAGGCGCGCGCATTCCAGAGTCGCGCGGCAAGGACGGAGTGAGGTACTTGGTATTCGATGGACAAGAAGTCTGGACCAAGTTGGACGAACGCGTCCTGCGCGAAACGGCCCTGGCAGGCGGTGGCGCGTTCATCCCAGCCGGCACTGGTCGCGTTGACATGGCGCGTGCCTATGCGCAAACGGTCGGTGCGCTGGAGCGCAAGGAGTTTGAAGATGCAACGGTGACGCGGCGCACGCCGCGCTTTCAATGGTTTGCTGGCTTGGCGTTTATCGTTCTCTTAGTTGGCAGCATGATTCCTGCGCGCCGCGCACCGAAGGCGGAGGGCATTCCGCAATGAATCGAAACACGTCCATCGCACTTCTGCTCGCTGTAAGCATCACCGTTCCGGTGATCGCTCAAGCGAATTCCGCGCAGCGTCCATCAAGTGGGCCGGTTGTTGCCAAGACTCCTGCACGGTCGGCTGCGCCACCAGTCGCGACAAACAGCGTGCCCCAAGATGCGCGCAGTGCGGCGCCAACAAGCGAGCAAGGCGCCGCGGCGGAGCGCACCGCCGAACCGGTCGACTTTCGCAGCGCGGCTCGCGCTGGCGAGGTGGCGCTCCGGAGCGGTGACTTTGCGGGAGCAGCCGCCGCCTATGAAGCCGCGCTTGCAGCACGGCCGGATGCCGCCGACGCGGCCTACAACTTGGGCGTTGCGCTGTACAAGGCAGGCAAATTTCAGGATGCAGCAAAGGCCTTCGCGCGCGCGAGTACTTCAGCATCCAACGGTGAACGTACGGACGCTGCATTGAGCGCCTCAAGCCTGTACAACCGTGCTGCGAGTTTCTACAGCGCTACCAGATCACAGGCAGAAGCGGCGCAACGCATGCTGGAAACGCAACGCGCTGCAACGGATACCGAGCCCAAGGAAGGCCAAGAGGCGCCGATCGATCCGGAAGCGCTCAAGCAAGCAATTGCAGATGCCAACAAGAGTCTTGGTGGCTTCAAGGACGCGGCCTATGCCGATCCCAATGATCAGGAGTCACGCGCCAATGCTGAGCAAAGCCTGCGCCTTGTTCGTGCGTTGGAGGAACTGAAGAAGCAACAAGACGAGAAGCAGAAGCAGGACGACAAGCAAGATCAGAGCGACAAGCAGGATCAAGACGACAAGAAGGATCAAAGCGATAAGCAAGATCAAGGCGACAAGAAGGATCAGAGCGACAAGCAAGATCAAGGCGACAAGAAGGATCAGAGCGACAAGCAAGATCAAGGTGACAAGAAGGATCAAAGCGACAAGCAAGATCAAGGCGACAAGAAGGATCAGGAAGATAAGAAAGACAAGGGCGACCAGGACAAGAAGGACAAGGACAAAGAGGACAAGCAAGATCCAAAGGAACAGCCGAACAAGGACGGGAAGTCCGCGGATGACCAGCAGCCTCCCGAGCAGCCACAGCCCGGCGAGCCCGGACAGCCAAAGGATGGTCAAATGACCAAGGATCAGGCCGATCGCCTCCTACAGTCGGTCCGCGATCGCGAACGTGAACGGCGCGCTGCGCAAGAACGCAAGGTGCAAGCAGAAGCCGCGCGCGGCCGCAAGCCGATCAAGGACTGGTGACCAATCACATGCGTGCCACGATCATCGCCATCTTCCTGTGCCTCTCCCTGCTGCGAACCGTAGCGGCGGGCGATGCGCAGTTCCGCATGCCGGATGGGAACGCGTATGAAGGCACCCCGTTTTTGGTGACGATTGAAGTCACCGACGCGAGCGATGTGAAGCCGCCGGTCGCTCCGGAAATTCCGGGTGCGACGGTGCGGGTGGTGGAACGCGGTCGGCAATCGATGACCGAGCTTCGTGGTGGACGCGTGCGCAATTCAACATCCGTGACCTACGCGGTAGAGATCACGCCCGAGCGGCCCGGCAGTATCCAAATTCCTGCACTCTCCGTGATGGTTGACGGTAAGGAACTCCGCAGCAAGCCGCAGCGCGTGGAAGTATTGAAGAGCGAAGCCGGCAACCTGTTGTCCGCCGAGGTCATTGGGCTACCGGCCGAGGGCTATGTTGGCCAACCGCTCGATTTGATCCTGCGAATCAGTGTCCGTGCTTTCAAAGATCCGTCGTATGGACAATTGAATGAGTCGCAGATGTGGCAACTTGTTGACTTACAGGGCAGCGAATGGGGAGAGTTTCAGCAGCAGATCGTCGAGCTGCGACAGCGCAATGCCGCGCCGCGCGCGCAGCAGGAAGTGCGCAACGGAGCCACCTACTTCAATTATGAGTTGACGCGCCGGACATGGCCGCCAAAGACCGGGGCACCAGACATCGGCACGGTTCGAATCCGCATGACGTATCCGCTTGCGCTTCGCGAGGTGCAGAACCTGTTCCTCGACCGTCAACTCACTATCAGCGAGTCGCGGCCACTCTCCGTCACGGCAACTGCGTCTGGCATCACCATTCTTCCGCTGCCGGAAGTTGATCGCCCCGCTTCGTTTAGTGGCGCGGTCGGAGCGTTTGCCATTGCCGTGACTGCCAAGCCAACCACGGTTGCAGTGGGTGAACCGGTGACGCTGACGCTGGCCATCACGGATATTCGCGGCGGTGCAAATTTGGAAACGCTGCAGCCCCCCGCCCTTGCCGCCGACGTGCAACTGGCCAAGGAATTCCGAATTCCCAACGAACCGCTCTCCGGCATTGTCAGCGGCAACACCAAACGCTTTACCGTCACGGTTCGACCGCTCCGCGCCGGTACGGCCGCGATTCCACCTATTGAATACAGCGCGTTTGACCCGCAGAATCGTGCCTACGCGGTGAGCCGAAGTCAGCCGATTCCCATCACTGTTACCCCGGCAAATGAGATGGATCTGTCCAAGATCGTCACCGGTGGGGCCGGTACGACCACCGACGCATCGAACCCCGGAACACAACTGACTGAAGTACAAGGTGGTTTGGTGGCCAACCGCCCGGTGACTGACGCGCTTCTTGCCGACGAACGATTGCACACCGGCCCGATCGAACTCGCAGGACTGGTCCTGCCGCCAGTTGGCGCTGCTGTGGCACTTGCCTTTCGAATGCATCGCGCCCGGCACGCCCGCGACGGCGGTCTTGCTCGTCGCAGTCGTGCGCGCCGAACCGCGGATGCACGATTGCGTGCCGCGACCGACGCCACGGGACTCGCCGGTGCGATCACTGGATTTGTGGAAGACATGACCGGTCGCGCGGCGGGAACACTCACGCGGGGTGATCTAGAGCGCGTCCTCGCAACCGCTGGTGTGGATCACGAACTCCGAAACCGTATCGCTGAGTTCCTTGGTCACTGCGACCGTGCCCGGTATGCAGGGGCTGCCACGCCAGCCGAACTGGCGGCCGAAGCGCAGCGTGCCATCGATGCACTTGATGCTGCGCGCCTCCGCGCAACGAACGGGGGTGCCCGATGAACTGGTTCATGAAACTCTGCATG
>CALQCP020000096.1 GCA_943329105.2 Chitinophaga pinensis
CCCACCACCAGGCCCGAACCGGACTGGCGATGAGGGAACAGTACGACCTCAAAGTGAAGTATCTGCGACATCAAGCCCTTTTTCTTTGGCGAAATTCTGGGCGGGGGATGCCCGGGGCCCCGGTCAGGCAGAATTGGACGTTCGGCATCCCGGTCGAGGAAAGCCCCCCCGCGCAGACCGCCCTTACTTGGCCTGCGTTTCCGGCTGCATCACGTTCGGGCTTGGCGGTGGGTAATCAGCCAAACGAATAGTGCGGAACCACTCAATGGTGCGAGGAATTCCTTCCTCGATATTGATCGTGGAACTCCACCCGAGTTCGCGCTGGGCAAGCGTGATGTCTGGCTGCCGCTGCAACGGATCATCCATCGGCAATGCCCGATGCTCAATCTGCGCAGTGCATCCCGCGTCGCGCGCAACGGCGTGCGCCAATTCCAACATGGTGAACTCATGCGGATTGCCCATATTCACCGGACCCGTGAAATCCTCGCGCGAATCCATCATCAGTCGGAAACCTGCAACCAAGTCATCCACATAGCAGAATGAACGCGTCTGCGATCCATCGCCAAAGATCGTCAGCGCCTCGCCACCAACCGCTTGCCGAATGAAATTGCTGACTACACGCCCGTCATAGGGATGCATGCGCGGCCCGTAGGTATTGAAGATTCGTACTACTTTGATAGACGTTCCGTGCATGCGTCGGTAATCAAAGCACAGCGTTTCTGCGGCACGCTTGCCCTCGTCGTAACACGCGCGCGGACCAATCGGATTGACGTTGCCGCGGTATGACTCTGGCTGCGGATGAACTTCTGGATCTCCGTACACCTCGCTGGTGGAAGCATGCAACAGGCGTGCGCCCGTGCGATGAGCCAACTGCAGCGAATGCAGTGCTCCAAGAACCGAAGTCATCATGGTCTTCACCGGTTCGTATCGGTAATGCCCGGGAGCCGCTGGACATGCCATGTTCCAGATGTAATCAACATCAAAGTCAAAGGGATGAACCACATCGTGATGCACGAACGTGAATCCGCGCTTTCCATCCAGATGCGCAATGTTCTGCCGATTACCCGTGAACAAGTTGTCAAGGCAGATCACGCTGTGACCAGACGCAATCAGCGAGTCGCACAGATGCGAACCAAGGAATCCGGCACCACCTGTAACCAATGAACGAGGCATCCCGCGAGTGTATGCGCTTCTCAGCAACGCACGCGAACCGCCATGCTTGACCGCCAGGCTCCGCACTGCGAACATCCGCACTCATGCAACGAACCCGCCTCGTCCTTGGAGCAATGACTGGCACGAGCATCGATGGCATCGATCTCGCCGTTGCTCGTATCGATGGCGCCGGTCTGGCCATGCGCGCCACACTGCTCGCGGAGCGCTCTGCTCCGCTCGGTCCCCTTGCCGATCGCCTCCGCGCCGCCGCCAACCAACATCCGATGCCCGCCAGCGAATTCGCTGCCATCGCACGCGAACTCGGCGTGCTGCACGCACGGGAATCCATCGAACTTCTTCGGAGCGCCGGCATCCCCCACGTAGATCTTGCCGCCTTACATGGTCAAACGGTCTTTCATCGACCGCCGGAAAGTTGGCAGCTGCTGAACGCGCATCCGGTTGCACTGGCGCTGCAGTGCGATGTGGTGTTTGACCTGCGCGGCGCGGACTTGGCGCTTGGCGGGCAAGGCGCCCCACTCACCCCGCTTGCCGATTGGATTCTCTTTCGCACTGCACACCCACGCGCCATCATCAACCTCGGGGGCTTTGCAAACGCCACGTTCCTTCCCGCCGATGATGATCGAACCCACACGCAACAAGTGGCCGCCATTCGTGGCGCTGACCTGTGCGCGTGCAATCAACTGCTTGACCACGCTGCACGCAGCGCGATCGATAAGCCCTATGACTCCGGCGGCGCCGTGGCCGCCGGCGGCACGCGCAACGATGCTGCCTTCGCGGAACTCCGCGCGCTTCTCGCCCCCCGCGCGGATGGCCGCAGCCTTGGCACCGGCGATGAATTCTTCGCCTGGGTCGATCGCCACACGCCACACCTGGCACCCGCCGACCTGCTCGCCACCGCTGCTGATGCCACCGGTGAAGCGATCGGCTCCGCGCTCCGTCAGTCCGGCGTCCACGATGCGGTGGTCGCGGGCGGCGGCGCTCGCCATGGCAGGCTGTGCGCAGCGATTGCCATCACCGCCAACTGCAAGGTGATTGCTTCTTCAGACTTCGGCGTGCCGGTTTCCTGCCGCGAAGCACTCGAATGGGCCATCCTGGGGGCACTTGCGGCCGACGGACTTGATATCGCGCTCCCGGCAGTGACCCAGCGCGTATCCCCTTCGCTCCTACCCTCCGGAACATGGATTCGTTCAAGTGCTGCAAACTCCCCACCTACGCTGAACACGACCTGAACACCGCCTCGCCACACTGCCTCACTGATCTGTCCAGCCCTGACTCCTATCACAGTAGAGCACTCCCACAATGGCAAAGCCATCTGTCCTGATCGTTGAAGACGAGCCCGACATTGCCGAGCTGATCCGATTCCACTGCGACCGTGAAGGCATGGACGCACGCACCGTGGGCACCGGCAAGGTTGCGCTTGATCAAGTGAAGCGCGAAACGCCGGACCTGTTGATCCTCGACCTCATGCTGCCCGATGTCGGAGGCCTGGAAATCTGCCGACGACTCAAGCAGTGGCCGGAGACACGCGAACTTCCAATCGTCATGGTCACCGCCAAGGGCGAAGAGACCGACATCGTCACCGGACTTGAAATCGGCGCCGATGACTACGTGGTCAAGCCGTTCAGCCCGCGCATTCTGATGGCCCGAGTCAGAGCCGTGCTGCGTCGCAAACTCGACGAGCAGAACACCGGCGATGACAACCGCCTGGAGCGACTTGATCGCCGACTGGTGATCGATCCCGATCGCCATGTGGTCAGCGTTGATGGAAACGTCGTTGAACTGACGGTGACCGAATTCGGCATCCTCAATCACTTGGCGCAACGCCCCGGATTCGTCCGAACGCGAGATCAAATCATCGCAGCGGTACACGGCCGCAACGTCATCCTCTCCAGCCGTACCATTGACGTTCACGTCACGGCCCTTCGCAAGAAACTTGGCGAACTCGCTGGGTGCGTAGAAACCGTCCGCGGCGTTGGGTACCGGTTCGGTGAGTCCCTGGTGGCAGTCGAGTAGCGTTCCACGCATCCATGCAGCCAACCACGGACGCAGCTTCGTATTTCGTGCCATTTGTCGGGGCAACCGTGGTGGCCGTTGCCTGCGGAGCGATGCTTGCCATCCTGTTCCTGCAGCGCCGCGCTGAACATCGACGCATTGCAGCCGCGCTTGGTGCACTTGGCGGATATGAATCGAACCCAGTCCGCGGCGCGCGTGCAGCGGCCAACGAAGCGGTTCGACTTGATGGCGCGCTCAGCGAGTTGCGTGCGATCTTGGCGACCGCTCCCGTCGGAATCGTTGCGCTTGATTCGGTCGACCGCATCGTGACCATCAACCCCGCGGCAGTGCGCCTGTTTGATGCAAACGAGCGCGCCGTCGAGGGTCGCCTCCTGATTGAGATCGTTCGCAGCCCCGATCTGGAGACACTGATTGCAAGTGCGCGCGAAACTGGCCGTCGCGCCGAGGCCGAACTGCCATTCTCCGCAGTCACTGGCGAGCGCCGCGCTAGTTGCTCGGTGGTCCCGCTTTCGCGCGATGTTGCCAACGCACAACTGCTGCTCGTTCTTGAAGATCGCACCGAACTGCGTCGCTTGGAATCTCTGCGAACCGAGTTTGTTGCCAACGTGAGCCATGAGCTCCGCACGCCCATCACTTCCATTCGTGGGTATGCCGAGACGTTGGCGGAAAATTTTGAGCTTCCACCGGACGCGGCCCGCTTCTCACGAACCATCGCCCGCAGTGCCAGCCGTCTTGGCGCGATCATTGATGACCTCCTGCTCCTCTCCTCACTTGAGGACCCATCAGCCCGCGGCGATATCGCTAGTACGCCCGTCCGCATCGCAGGGATCGTGGCCGAAGCAGTTGAACAGGTCACCCCCGCTGCCACGGAGAAGCGCCTGACGATTGATGTTGCCGTCGACCCCTCCCTGTGGGTTCTTGGAAGCGCCGGACTACTTGCGCATGCCGTGGCCAATCTGGTCTCCAACGCCGCCAAGTACGGGCCGGCGGATTCGCGGATTGCGGTCACCGCCGCTGCCGAGGGCGGCTATGCGGTCATCTCGGTCACCGACCACGGCCCGGGCATCCCCGAAATTCACCGCGAGCGCCTGTTTGAGCGTTTCTACCGGGTGGATCGAGCCCGCAGCCGTGACTCTGGTGGCACCGGCCTTGGGCTTGCCATCGTGAAACATGTTGCCATGGTCCACGGCGGTTATGCGGAGGTGGATAGCCGGACGGACGCCAATCACGGCAGTACATTCCGGATTCGGATGCCCCTCGCCACTGAGGGGCGAGTGAAGAGCCTCCCGCTGGCAGATGCCACCCCCTTGCACACGCCAAATGAACATGATCCCGCGACACTGCCCGTAACTCCTTCCGCTGCCCGCCGAACGGCGTGACAGCCAACCTGGATTGCGTGGAGTGATCGAGCCTCACACTATCTGAACGAGAACTACATGCGACCCATTCGAGCGATCAACGCCTTTCTCGTAGCCGCCGTTCTCGGTTCGATGGCCGCATCCTCGGCGATGCCGACGCAAGACCCCAAGAATCTGAAGGGCGCGGTTCGCGTTGACGGATCGTCCACCGTGTATCTGATTGCCGAAGCCGTCGCTGAGGAGTTCTCCAAGGTTGCTCCCGGAGTCAACGTCACCGTGGGAATGTCCGGAACCGGCGGAGGCTTCAAGCGCTTCGGAAACGGCGAGACAGATATCTCCAATGCCTCGCGCGGCATCAAGCAGCCCGAAATCGATGCCTGCAAGAGCCACAACATCGAGTTCATTGAACTTCCCGTGGCATTTGATGGGCTCACCATCGTGATCAACAAGGGAAACACGTGGGCGAAGCAACTCACGGTGGCACAAATCAAGAAGATCTTCGCATCAGTTGATACTGCCAAGACGTGGAAGGACGTTGATGCGTCTTGGCCAAGCGATGCAATCAAGGTCTATTCCCCTGGCACTGATAGCGGCACGTTCGACTACTTCAAGGAAGTCATCGTCGGCAAAGAAGGCAAGATCCGCGCCGATATCAGCGTGAGCGAAGACGACAACGTGATTGTGCGCGCCATCGAAGGCGACAAGAACGCCATTGGTTTCTTTGGTTACGCCTACTTTGCAGAGAATCAGGGCAAATTGAGTGCGGTCAAAGTAGTGAATCCAAAGACCGGCGCCGCCGTTTCACCCTCCCCGGCAACCGTTGAAGACGCCAGTTACGCCCCGTTTAGCCGACCGCTGTTCATCTACGTGAACAAGGCGTCATTGGCCAAGCCTGCGGTGGCTGCCTATGCAGCGTTCGCGCTGGAGAACGGCGCCAAACTTGCCGCCGAAGTTGGTTACATCAAACTTCCTACCGTGATCTACGAGCGCGCCAAGGCGAATCTTGCCGCTAGTAAGTTGGGCACACAAATGCTGGACGAAAACGGCATGGAGCGCATGGGAATTCTGGCGGACATTTACAAATGATTGGCACCGGCGCCCTTCAACGCCGGGCGGGGAACACCCCACTCCTGGCAATCCGGGCGCTCGATACCTCCCGCTGAAACCATGTCAAACGTCGCCGAAATCTCCACAGCAACCAGTCGCGCAGCAGCCGCGAACAACCGAGGAACTGCACGTTCGCGAGCTGCACGGATCGGCACGGAACGAGTCATTCGCGGCAGCCTCCTCGCCTGTGCGTTACTTTCCATCGTCACCACCTTCACCATCTTGGCGATCCTGCTTGTGCAAAGCGCTTCGTTCTTTGCCATGCCGCAAGTCTCCGCGTGGGAGTTCTTCACCGGCACCACATGGGCGCCACTCTTAGGGGAAGAGAAGCACTTTGGAATCTGGCCACTGATCGCCGGAACACTCCTCGTCACTTCCATTGCCGCAGCGTTCGCGCTGCCCGTTGGACTCGTGGTTGCCATCTATCTCAGCGAATACGCACCATCGCGCGTGCGCTCCATTCTGAAGCCCATTCTTGAAGTACTTGCAGGTATTCCAACGGTCGTCTACGGATTCTTTGCACTTGCTGTCATCACACCGTTCCTCCATGACCATGTCAGCGAATCGTTTGGCACGTTCAATGCGCTTGGCGCTGGCCTAGCAGTTGGAATCATGATCTTGCCGATCGTTGCCAGCCTCTCGGAAGATTCACTGCGAGCAGTGCCCCGCAGCTTGCGGGACGCTGCGTTCGCCATGGGCGGAACGCGCTTTGATGTCAGCACCAAAGTGGTTGTTCCAGCGGCACTGAGTGGCATTGTGGCCAGTTGGTTGCTAGCCATCACCCGCGCCATCGGCGAAACCATGATCGTGGCGCTTGCAGCCGGCGGACTGGCCAGCATGACCCTCAATCCTGCGGATGAAGTGCAAACCATGACCGCGTACATGGTGCAGATCTTTACCGGCGACGCCCCCGCGTACGGCATCGAATACAAGTCGAGTTTCGCAGTAGCCACCATCCTCTTCGTCATCACTCTTTCGCTCACTGTTGTTGGAAACCTATTCCTCCGTGCATTCCGAGAGGAATACGAGTGATGCACTCCCTCGGCGCACGCACTCAGTCCAGCACCCGGACTCGAACCCCGGGCGAGATTGTTGCCGCAGCAACGCCAACATCACAAGCGGGTCGACGCATCGTTGATCGCGCATTCCTTGGCGTGTGCATTGCGTTCACCGCGCTTGCCGTGTTGCTCTTGGTGGTGCTCGTCGTCTCCATTTGGCAGGACGGTCACGCGAGGCTGTCTTGGCAGTTCCTCTCTTCGTTTGCCAGCCGCAAGACTGAAGAAGCCGGCGTGCGTGCGCCCTTGTGGGGCAGCATTTGGGTGTGCGTGATTTGCGCCGTTGCGGCGTTACCGATTGGCGTGGGAACCGCCATCTACTTGGAAGAATTTTCTAAGCGATCCCGGTTTCGAAGTTTCATCCAACTCAACATCGCTAATCTCGCCGGCGTTCCGTCCATTGTCTACGGAATCCTGGGTTTAACTGCATTTGCGCGTGCGTTCGGTACGGCAAACAGCGAGAGCCCGATCACCTTTGGACAGCCGGAGTCGTTCTTCTATCTGCAACTCCCGTTCGGCCACGGAGTGCTGGCCGGCGGATTGACATTGATGCTGGTGGTGTTGCCGATTGTCATCGTGTCGAGCCAAGAAGCGTTGCGCACCGTGCCGGCAAGTTTGCGCACTGCGTCCCTAGCGCTGGGTGCCACACAGTGGCAAACCACTTGGAATATCACACTTCCCGCATCAATCCCCATGATCATGACCGGTGGCATCTTGGCCATGAGCCGCGCCATCGGTGAAGCCGCGCCCATTCTGGTACTCGGCGTTCCGCTGTTCATTCGCTCCACGCCAACGAACCTGATGAGCGATTTCACTGTGCTGCCTCTACAAATCTATAACTGGTCCATGCGCCAGCAATCTGGATTCCATGAGTTGGCCGCTGCCGGCATCATCGTGTTGCTCGCCGTCCTCCTTACCCTCAATGCCTTGGCGGTCATCATCCGCCATCGCCTGCAACGTGCCAACGGCTGATGCCGCCCACGAGCATTCCATGAACACTCCCCCCAACGCACCCCCGCCACGAAACATTGACAGCAAGCCTCCCATGACCATGGGCGCCCCGGCTGCGGTGGTAGCACCTGTTGCCGACACGGAACACATTGCGATCCGCGCTCATGGTCTAGACAGCTGGTACGGCAGTGTGCAGGCGCTCAAGGGCATCTCGCTGGAAATCCCCAAGTGCCGCGTGACCGCCTTGATCGGGCCA
The DNA here is from genome assembly GCA_943329105.2 of Chitinophaga pinensis. Taxonomy (GTDB): domain Bacteria; phylum Planctomycetota; class Phycisphaerae; order Phycisphaerales; family SM1A02; genus UBA966. The sequence continues at coordinate 7,914 of CALQCP020000096.1, forward strand.
TCCGGCTGCGGCAAGAGCACCTTTCTACGCTGGATCAACCGGATGAACGATCCGATTCCGGGCGC
>CALQCP020000097.1 GCA_943329105.2 Chitinophaga pinensis
CATCGAACGACTGCCATCAAACGGATCATTCGGGTTAATGTTCTTTAACCATATTTACAATGTATTCCCGCCCGGTCACTTGATTCCCGCAAATGCCACGAACAAGGCGGCCGCGAAACGATGGATCGAGGAACAGAGCATCGAGGGTGGCACTGATCCGACCGATGCCATGGTATTTGCTCTCAGCCTCAAGCCTGGGGCGATTTTTCTCATGACCGATGGCGTATTCGCAAACCATCAAAGCACTTTCAACGAAATCAAACGTAATAACCCCGATAGTAAGACTTCCGTGAACACCATCGCCTTTTACGAGCGCACTGCAGAGCAAGAGCTAAAGGCAATAGCGGCTGCGAATCGCGGTGATTACCGTTACGTTCCGCCACCAGGAGCAGCCCCTGTTCCGTAATGAAACCCTCCCCGTCATCCACAGTGGTGGCGCCACTTTGAAAAAAACTCCATGTCACTACTCTCTTGGCTTCCATGGCAAACACACCCCGGCGCATCGTGCGACCGCCGCGAGCGTAACTCCGCGATCGCTGCAATCGCTGGCTGCTTTGTGCTGGCGCTTGGTCTGGTGATTGCGGCGATTATGTTTGCAGCGCCGGCCGATCCGCCAGGCGATGATGCTGCGGGAACATCTGGCGGCGGCTATGGAACAGGCTCCGGGAGCGGCTTCGGTGCGGGCGTCGGCAGCGGCAGTGCGCTTGCTGGCGACGGTCCGGGCGCCGGCACCTCAGGAAATCTGCATGGAGCCGTCGGCGATACCGCTGACTCTGCACCGCGCGGTCAACGTGCTGGAACGCTGGCCACTGCAAATGCTGTCGAAGGCGAGTCACTCGTCAGCGGCGAAAGTAAGGATCTACCGAAATTCGGTTTCACGTTGCCGAATGTCAATGATCCAATCGATCCTCCGCAAACCGCCACTGCGGTCGGTAAGAAGGATGGCAAGGACGGCGCGGGTCGCGCGGGCGCAGGCGGCGGCGCGCAGTTCATGGGAATTCCAACTTCTGCCAAGAACATCGTCTATATCTTGGACTTCTCGGCAAGTATGCGCAATGAAGATGGTCGGGAGAGTTTGCTCAAGAGACAGTTGGCACAGAGCATTCAGTCGCTCCGCGATGGTTGCAAATTCACGGTGATTCTGTTTGGGGTATCCCCCGAGAATGGCGCCAAGCTAGTGGAGAGTCCGAACAAATCGGGAACCGTCTACACCAATGCGGTGCCGATGCCGCCCCGCGGCGAGTGGTTAGCCGCTACTGCATCGAATCGTGATTCAACGATCCGCTGGGTCACCCAACATGAATCGGATCCGGCGGGCGGAAGTGGCACATGGGACTCCATGCGCCTTGCCCTGCAGATGAAACCAGAAGCGATCTTTCTGTTGACCGATGGTGAATTTGACAGCAGTGACCTCGCCATGCTCCGCGATGAAATTACTGCAGGAAACAAGGAATCATTGACGCAAATCAACACCATTGCGTTCGCTAGCGAGAACGATGTGCAGTCACTGCAAACGATCGCCCAAGACAACAACGGCGTCTACCGTCGCGTCGCCATCACTCCTCCATAAATCAACTCACCGCCGCGCGCGCCCGTCCCACACCACTGCGTTCCAGGTGTCCTCCAAACGCTCTTGAGCGCCGCTCTCTGGTGGCCCAACGCGCTCATCAATCACTGCGCGCTCAAGCTCCGGGAAATTTGTGGCGCCCTGCTCGATGCGCTGCCCCAGCTCATTGTTCCATGATGAGTAACGCGCGGCGAGTGCGGCAGCAAGCCGACCATCAGCACGAAGCGCCGCGGCCGCCTTGAGTCCAAATGCGAATGCATCCATCGACGCAATGTGACCGTGGAAGAGATCCTCCGGGCGCCAGCTTTCACGGCGACGCTTGGCATCAAAGTTCAAGCCACCGTTCGTGAATCCGCCCGACGCCAACACCACTTCCATGACGCGCGTTGCCAATGCATAGTCGGTTGGATACTGGTCGGTATCCCACCCGCAATTGGGGGTGCCCATGTTGGCATCCACGGAACCGAGTGCGCCCGCGGCGGCGGCCACACGCAATTCATGCTCCATCTCATGAGCCGCCAAGGTGGCGTGATTTGTCTCGATATTCAGGGATATTTTGCCAATAAGCCCATGCTCACGCAGGAACCCCAGCACCGTAGCGGCATCAAAGTCATATTGATGAACACTTGGCTCGCGCGGCTTTGGCTCAATGTACAGCGCGCCACGGAAACCAAGTTCAGACTTCCAGTCAACCGCCATTTGTAAGAGCCGCGCCATGTGCCCAAGGTCGCGCGGCATGTCGCGGTTCAAAAGACTGGAGTAACCCTCACGCCCGCCCCAGAACACATAGCCGTCGCCACCCAATCGATGCGTGACTTCCATGGCGTGCTTGACCTGCGCGCACGCATGTGCAAAGACGCGAACGTCCGGGCTTGTTCCGGCGCCAGCCATGTAGCGCGGGTGCGCAAAGAGACAGGCAGTGCCCCACAACAGTTTCTTGCCACTTGACTTCATGTGTTGCTGAAAGTGCTCGGCAACCTTATCAAGCATGGCGTTGGATTCGCGCAGCGTTGCCAGTTCCGGCGCAATGTCGCGGTCATGGAAACAGAAGCGGTCGATGCCGCATTTCTCCAAGAACTCAAAGAATGCATCGGCGCGACGCAGGCAATTGCTCAGTGTGTCGGTGCCGTCATCCCAGGGCATGAGCGCTGTGGGTGCACCAAACGGATCGGAGAGGCCGTTTCGCATGGTGTGCCAATAGCAAGCAGCAAAGCGCACATGCTCACGCATGGGCTTGCCATCAACCGATGCATCGGCGTCGTAATGGCGAAACGCGAACGGATTTCTTGAATCCGGGCCTTCGTAGCGAACACGATCGACGAAAGAAAAGGCGGGTTGCATATCGCTATTCTGCCACGGCTACCGCGCGCGCGCACGCCGCGCACGGAAGCCGATCCATGCTCCACTCCGCCGTCAATCATCTGCCGCTGGTCCTGATCATCTGTGGGCTCATGCTGGCGGTGGCGGCAATGGGCACCAAGGTGGCTATGCGCATCGGCATTCCGACTGCGCTTGGCTTCATTGGCGTGGGCATCTTGATCGGTGGACAAACCGAATTACGCACGCTGCTGCAAGGCTATGAGGGCGCGTACGCCATCGGAAACATCGCGCTGGCGCTGATTCTGTTCTATGGCGGCCTGAGCACCGATGTCCGCAAAGTACGTGGAATTTGGCTGCCTTCCATCACACTGGCCACGGTTGGCGTCCTGGGAGTGGCTGGAGTCACCGCGTTCATCATTCGCATACTCGTCCCAAGCGCACCGTGGTCCGTAGCTCTGATGATGGGCGCTGTGCTTGGATCAACGGATGCTGCAAGCGTGTTGCAAATTCTGGCACGCGAACGCCTGAGTGGCCGCGTGCGGGAAATCGTGGAACTTGAAAGCGGATTGAACGACCCAATGGCATTCATTCTGGTGGCTACGTTCACCAGTGTTGCCATGGGTGCGCCGTTCGAAATGTCCACCATCCCCACCATCATCTGGCAAATGTGTGCCGGCGCGCTGATTGGCGGGGGGATTGGCTGGCTCAGCAGCCTTGCTATTGGAGCGTTTGAGGAAGACTCGCCGGAGATTTACCCGATCATCACCATTGCGCTTGCACTGCTGGCGTACGGCATTGCTGAGTCATTGCATTCCAGCGGATTGCTTGCGGTTTTCATGACCGCACTCACCCTTGGAAACAGCGCGGATTTGCCGTTTCGAAGCACCATTGTTCGCTTCCATGCATCACTGGCATACCTCGCGCAGATTGTGATGTTCTTTGTGCTGGGCGTCTTGGTGGTCCCGGAATCACTGCTCGATATTCGCGTGATGGCCAGTGGAACACTGATTGCCTTTATCTTGGCATTCATCGCGCGGCCGTTGGTGGTCACGCCGCTTTTACTCTTGTTTCGATTCCCCATTCGCGAATCACTCGCCGTTTCATGGCTCGGGCTGCGCGGCGCCGTTCCGATCATCCTGATGATGATCCCTATGAATGCCGCACATACCAGTGAAGGTCAGCACAATTTGTCACGGGCCTTTGCGGTGGTGTTTGTATGCGTCGTGGTTGGCAGCATCATCCCTGGCTCGACGGTGCGATGGGTGATGCGAGTCTTGCGCGTCCGGCTTGCGCCCATTCCGCGCGCATCCACCACCATCGACATGGTCACCAAGACACCGCTCGACACGTGCATGATGATCATGGTGGTGCAGCCCGGCTCAGCGATTGATGGCAAATACCTTTCCGAGGCGAAACTGCCCGGCGAGATCACCATTGCGCTGGTCATCCGCGGCGCACGCACCCATCGCGTGCGTGGCGACACTCGCTTGGAAGCCGGGGACGAAGTTGCCCTGAGTCTCCCGGAACGCATGGTGCCGATCGCACAGGTGCTATTCGGTGAAGTGCGTGAGTGAGTGAGTGAGTGAGCGGGCGAGTGGACGCTGCGTGTTGACGCTCCGTGCGAGCGCTGCCATTCAATCGCGGCGACTAATGTCCATAATCAGAATGAAATTCATCAAACCGCCGAGCGCAATGAACAGCGTTCCGAATTCATTCGCCGAACCCAAGCCCTTAAAGGATGACATGGTGTACTTACCTGGCAGCGGGCCCCTCACAGGATCATTCGGTGGTGGCGCAGGCAAGAGTTCCCCAACCTTGCCGGTCTTCAGAATGTTCTGATTGGCCCAGTCCGCGGCGAGGGCGATCGGTCCGTTGCCACTTTGTGCAATGAACCACGGCGCGTCTTCGACGCTATCAACGGCATCAATTCCACCGATGAGAAGCCCGCATCCGAACATCCCCAGAATGGCCGCCATCGCTAAGAATCCGCGCTTGCGGTGTCCAAGCACCACGTGTCCAAGCCCTGGAAATGCCCAGTTCAGTAGGGGACCCTTGATGCCCTGACCACTTGCGCCCAAGATGATGGCTGCCACCAAGAATGCGCCGCCCAGGGCAAGCGAGATCGGAATCATTGCCATCATGGGTGACGCGTCCGCCAGCACGCTGTGTGCGCGCATTGACTGCATGAGTTGTGCGGCTGGCTTGGGAGCCTGCACAGGCGCCGCAGCATCCCCAGCCTTGACATCCCCAACTTGGGCAGGCGCCGCGGGGGGAACTGCCTTGGCATCCTCAATTCCTGCTGCCCATGCGATTCCCTCGCGCAGATGCTGACGAAAGAGCGGCTCGGTGTAACTCTCCTTGGTGTGCCCGCCGGCCGTGTACCAAGCGCGCCCGCCCTCAAAGTCGTGGTACCACATGATTGGATGATCGCCACCCATGGATGCCTTACCAGGGTTGTAGCTCTTCTCATCAAGCGATGCCAAGACATGCACATTGCTACGCGGGTTTGTGCGGAACGCATACCACTCGTCAAGTCGCTTCCATTCCGCGGGCAACATGCGCGTGCTGCGGTGCGTGCGATCCTCAACAACAACGGTCGCCTCTTGATTGACCGCTGGATGCCCCACAAACCACGCGCCCGCCAATTTGCCGTACCACGGCCAGTCGTACTCGGTATCCGAGGCGGCGTGCACCCCCACCCACGCGCCACCGGCATGGATGTACTCCTCAAACGCCTTCTGTTGCGCGTCGTCCAGCACATCTCCAGTGGTGGAGAGAAACACTACCGCGCGATAGTTTTTCAGATTGGCTGCAGTAAATACGGACGAATCTTCGGTTGCATCCACACTCCAAAGCCCAACCCCAATTTCCGTCACTGTGCGAATGCCATCGGGAATGGAAGCGTGCCGGAACGCAGCGGTGCGGCTGAACACCAGAATGCGCGGAAGCGCTGTCGTGGCCGTGACCGGTGCTTGTGCCGGCGCCGGGGCCGGGGTCGCCGCAGCGGGTGGCGACTGCATGGCCTCCGCGCCCGAAGCGGCGGCAAAGGCAACCGCGATGACTGCCGCAACGGCCGCAATGCGGGCAATGACAGTGGAGCGAGTGGTGGCAGGTCGCATCGAGGGGTCCGAATGCATTCGCTGCATCGTATCCACGCCATTCCCTGAAGCCGGATGGATACACTTTGGCCATGACTCCCGAAGATCGACGCAAGCCACGCGACCCCGCTCAGACCCCTGATCACGTCGACGCTCCGGCGCAGGAGGTGGTGGACCGACGGGTTGGTATTGATCGACGCGATCTATCCACGGATCCCACCAATCTTGAACGCCGCCGTGGTCCGGGGCGCCGCCTGACGGACTTCGTCAAGACCGCTGAAGAAGGCGAAATGAACCGGGAGCAGTACCTGTTCCTCCTGGCCATTGATGCATTCAAGCGCGTCAATCACAAGACATTCCCGTCTTGGACCGATGTCTTAGAGATCATCCGCAAGCTCGGATACCGAAAGACCATGCCCAGCGAACTCAACTTGGGCAGCCGCGCCACCGACTGGACCGAGAAGGGGAACGTTCCAAGTGGTGTGAACAAGCCAGCTGAGCAGCGCGAGGAATAGACGCGCGAGGATGCTCTGCGTCAGGCGATCAAAGGGGGAACGTGGGGATCATGGAGGATCATGGAGGATCATGGGGGATCATGGGGAACCATGCCAATCCGGGTAAGAGTCCAACCGTAAAAGAACAAACGACGCGTGCCGCAATCTGCGGCGCGCGTCGTTGTTCGGAAGTCCATCAATGCGGGCGCGTGTGCGGCTCCGACAGCCGCCGCGATCCGTCACTTCTGGGTCTTGAAGAAGTCCGAGTTAATTTGGATGTACTTGGTCCACTCCGAAGGAAGGTCTTCCTGCGGATAGATGGCATGGACCGGGCATTCATCGACGCACAGTCCGCAATCGATGCAGGTGTCCGGATCAATGAAGAGTTGGCTTGCCTTACCGAAATCGCCCTCGTTCTTGCCGGGGTGGATGCAATCCACTGGGCAGACCTCGACACAGGCGGCGTCCTTCGTTCCGATGCAGGGTTCAGCGATGATGTGTGCCATAGGTTCTTTCCGAAACCGCCGTACGCGGCGCGGGTCAGAATCCTAGCGCGACAACGACCCACAGGGATGACGGAACCAGAAGTTCCAAAGAGGGGCGAATTCGGGGCGAATCTACCGGGTAAATCGGGTGGGTGAATCCGCAATATTCACAAGTAGCAATGAAAAAACCAGCAGGGCCGGCTCTCGCCGGCCCTGCTGGTATTGTCCGGTCGAGCAGATTTACTTGCTCTTCTTCTTCGCGGTCTTCTTAGCTACCTTCTTGGCAGCCTTCTTCTTCTTGGCCATGGTTTGGCTCCCTTTGTGTTACGCGTACGGGTCGGAGTGATCAGAGGCCCGCGTAACTCGGCTCCTGAACGCTTGTTATTAATACCTGTATCGGCACAGCCTGTGAAGGGGGTTGAGAAGAATTTTTCTAAGATTTCTTTGAAAGTGCACTTGATGCACCCCTTCGTGCTGCTACAGGGTGAACTGCAAATCACTGCAAGTGCACGGATTCATCGAGAATTCCCGAGCAAATCGCGCGCCCTTTGCAGAGAATGCACCCATGACGACCACTCAGTCATCCCTCTCTTCCGTTGCTGAAGATTCTTTGCATCCACTGCGTATTGTCTTGCATGGAGCCCTCGGAAGGATGGGTCAACGCCTCTTGGGGTGCATCTCAACCGAACGCGGATACCTGATTGCGCAATCGATCGACCGCGACAACCAACTGGAAGTTCTGCCCGGCGGCGCCGATGTGGTGATTGATTTCTCAAGCGACGACGGTGCCATGCGCGCTGCGCAGGCTGCCACCACGCTGGGATGCGCGCTTCTGGTGGGGACCACTGGACTTTCACAAGCGTCACGTGATGCGATCCAACGTGCATCCACACGGGTACCCGCCATGGTGGCTGCCAA
>CALQCP020000098.1 GCA_943329105.2 Chitinophaga pinensis
AATGCACGGCGTTTTTTCAGCCTTCCTGAGAGTGTTGGCCGCGCCGCTATCACTGGAAGCGCCTCACGACTAGCCTGACCCTCCGCCACATGCCACTTGATCAAGACCAACACTCCAACGACGGCCTGATGAGCAGCTTCATGTCGCTCGGTGGCCATCTTGATGAATTGCGTAGTCGCCTGATCAAGGCCGCGATTGTGCCACTGGTGGTGGGATGCGGATTGTTCGCCGCTGGCACCTATGTGCGCGGATTCTTGGTGCAGCCACTGATGGATGCATTGGCCGCTCAAGGACAGCCAACCAACCTGCAAGTACTGAGCCCCACCGAGACGCTGATGGTGGATCTACAGATTGCCATTTGGGCATCGATCATGCTGTCGATGCCGTGGATTCTGTACCAGCTGTGGAAGTTTGTTTCACCAGGTCTGTACGCGCATGAGCGCCGCTACGCGCAATTCTTGATTCCGCTGTCCGCCATCTTGGTAGCGGTGGGTCTCACGGGTCTATATCTGGCCATGCCGTACATGTTGTCGCTCCTCATCAGTTTCGGTGTGGAGGAACCGCGCACCATCGCGCCGCCACCATCGGCACTGGTGGAAGGAACGCCGCGCATTCCGGTGCTTGAGACTGATCCAACCAGCGCCAACGCGGGCGAGGTGTGGATGCTGAAGAAAGATTCACAGCTGTACATTGCCCTCGATACCGCGCGTGCCGACGGGCGACTGGAAGTGCGCACCATTCCAACGCGCACCACCGGCAATCTCACCCAGCAATACCGACTGGAAGAATTCATCAATTTTCTGCTGTTCTTTGCGGCAGCCATCGCCTTGGCATTCCAAATGCCCGTGGTAGTTCTGCTGCTTGGATGGGTGGGGATTCTGAACACCAAGATGCTGCGCAAGTACCGCCGCCATGCGTTGTTTGTGTGCGCCATCTTGGCTGCGGTGATTTCACCAACCGTGGACATGTTCACCATGGTTGCGCTGATGGTTCCGCTGTACCTGCTCTATGAACTGGGCATCATCTTGCTGGTGGTTGCTCCAACGCAAGCGGTTGCCGAAGGTGGCATCATTCGCAACACCCTGGGCACCATGATTGGTCGCCCCAAGTACAAGGCCAAGAAGACCGATGGCGATGAAGGCGATGAGGAAGGCGGATGAGTGGGTACCGGCGCGGCGGTAGTGCACTGCTACGCATGGCTGGCCCGCGCGCGCTTCGCTCCGGGGCACGTGCCAATGACGTTGGAATGATGTTGCGCGCGATGACCTTGGCGCGCAACGCTTCACAACGCGGCGAGGTACCGGTGGGCGCGGTGGTTTATCACGGACGCACCGTGGTGACTGAGCACGCCAATGATCGCGAAGTCACTGGCGATCCAACGGGTCACGCTGAACTGGTTGCCATGCGCGAAGCCGGTCGCGCGCGTGGAGCGTGGCGACTTTCCGACTGTTCACTGGCGGTGACGCTGGAGCCGTGCGCCATGTGCGCCGGAGCGATTGTGAACGCGCGCATCGGGCGCGTGTTCTTTGGAGCCCATGACCCCAAAGCTGGCGCGTGCGGGAGTTTGTGGAGCATTCCTGCCGATGGTCGCCTCAACCACCGACCCCCGATTGTTGCGGGAATCCTTGCAAAGACCTGCGGGAGGCAGTTGACTACGTTCTTCGCGCGGCGGCGTCAGGAACGCAACGCATCCCGCGATGCATCAACAAAGCCGTCACCGAGAATCTCGCGCAACACCACGGTTGCGTAAGCACCGGGCGGCAAATCAAACGCCACGCGCACGTACGGCCCGTGATCATCAAAGCCTGATTCAATTTCAGGATTTGCCACCTTGATACGCAGCGGCCGCCGGTCACCTGCGGGGCGCCGACCGGCCTCTTCAAAGCGGGCTGGATCGCCAGCAAACGCAACGATCGCGGCGCGCTCTCGTTCCGCTACTGCGCCCGCACTCTGCAACGAGTCAGGCCCCGGAAGTGGACCAGTGGCAGAAATTTCAAATCGAGCGGCGCGCGCCGCCAGTGACTCTTCACCCGTCACCGCGCAATCGTCTTCGCTGACGATGAACTTGGCGCCATTGCCATGCTTGCACGCCACATCGCCCTGCTCCACTGTGCCGAACGTTCCCGCAAGGATTCGTTCATCAAGCACGCGATTGAAGACTGCTGACTGCCACGCGTCCGTCCAAATTTCTTGGATCGGTCGCGGCACTGCTCGCACCGCGGTCCGCGCGTCGGTGCCACGCATGAGCGCGCGGGTGGCGGTGCGCTCGGCGTCCAGGCCACGCGGCCACAGTCCAGCCGCTTCGGCGAATCGACCGGCATCCACTGCCTCGCGCGCGGCTCGTTCTGATTCTGGAAACGGGCTGCCCTTTGTGGAAATGAGTTCACCCAACACCTCAGCGTGCCGCGAACTCAGCAGCAATGCACCCAGAATGTGATTGTTGTTGCGCATCCCAAAGCGCTGCGGTCCAAAGTGATTGGGCACACCCAATGCCTCTAGTTCACGCAATGCTCGCCAGACTGGCGGCGCTCGGAATGGCTCAATGCCACGGATACGAATGGAGAATCGATTGCCTGCCAAGTGTCCACGGCGCAGTTTGTTGGAATGCCACGTGGACCACAACACTTGCACGCGCTCATCAGTGATGGCGCGCATCTCTGGCTTGCGCGGCAAGTGGATACTGACGGTCTGACTCGTCACCGCCACGCGATCCTTCATGCCCGCAGTGCCGATGGCTTCGGTGCCAACGTCAAAGTGCTTGCATAGCAGGTCCACCATCTCATGATGAGTCATCCCCTCTTTGACGATGCGCAAGTACAAGTGCTCGCCCTCGCCACACGGGTCGTAGAGCTGCAATTCCTCAACAAGAAAGTCACCGGTGCGCTCCTTGATGCGCGCGCCTTCAATATCAGGAAGCTGCACCAAGCGCTGCGCCGAAAGCGGCGATGGCAGAAGTAGCGTCGGTACGCAGAGGCGTTGATCGGTGTCAGTCACGCCAACGCTCCGTGCGCGCGCAGGCCTGACAACACCTGCGCGGCGGTGTCGCCGGTGTGGTCAATGTGCACCGCGTTCCATCCGCATGCACGCGCGGCGCTGATGTTCTCCGCAAGGTCATCAAAGAACACGATCTCCTGTGGCGCAACTCCAGTGGCTGCCTCAAAGGCGCGGTAGATGCGCTGGTCCGGCTTCACAAGACCCATGACATGGCTGGCATGACGCACCTGAATGCGGCGAAACGCCTCGCTGGAATCAAGTTGTTCCCAGTGGTGTGCGTTGGTGTTGGAAAGGCACGCGGTGCGCATGCCCGCGTGATGGATGCGATCAATCACGCTGGTCATCCCTGGATAATCGCCCAATATCCAAGCGGTGTGAACGGAACGCACCTCGTCAGCGGTGTGGTCGGCCAGCAATTGGGCAAGCCCGGCAAAATAATCCTCTGACTCGACTTCGCCGCACTGATGCGCGCGCAGAAGTTCCACTTTGCGAGGCGAGTCAAGGCGCGCCTCTGCTTGCGGAATATGAGTGATGCCTGCAGCGTTGCACGCTTCCTGCCAAGTGCGACAGATTCGCACGACCACGCCGCCAAGATCAAACACTGCGAGGTTCGGAATGCTCACGAATCGCTCTCGTCTTCTGCGTGTTGGTCGTCATCATCTGCTTCGACCGATGGCGCGGGTTCAATGAGTGCTTCTGCAGCGGCTTCCTGCAACACATGTTCGTCCACCAGCATCGGTACGCCATCGGCCACGCCAAGCGCAATGGCATCGGAAGGGCGCGAGTCCACCTGAATGATCTCGCCGTCCCGCTCAATCATGAGTTTGGCAAAGAATGTGCCGTGATCCAGGTCATGAATATGAATCGCTTTGAGCGTTCCCCCGAGCGCACGAATGGTTTCCGCAAGCAAGTCATGCGTCTGCGGTCGCGGAATCTGCACGCCCTTGATGCGGCGATCAATGGCGAATGCCTCCGGTAATCCAATCACAATCGGGAACTTGCGGGTGCCACCGGTCTCTGTGAGTTCAATCACCTGCATATCCGCCATCTCGCGGATCAGAATGCGAGAGAGATGCATGGGAACCATCATGGTGCGGTGATTCTAGGCAAGCTCCCGGTGTTTCCGGCACGTCTCTGCCACGGCTCCCCCAACATCGCCGTCATTGCGTCGAGCTGCTGTTACCGCCGCGAGTGACCGGTCTGCCACTTACCCGCGCTCAGCAGCGCGGAACAACTGCAGCAACTGCAACGGATCCGCAGCGGCGTACACCTGTTCACGGAACGCCGGATTGGTCATCAGCCGCGAAATCCGACCGAGCGCCTGAATGTGGTCGCTGGTGCGCTCTGGTGGCGAAACCAACAGGACCACCAGCCGTACTGGCTTGCGATCGATGGAGTCGTAGTCAATGGGCGTTGCGAGGCGGCCAACCGCCAGGCACAAGCCGTGCGCAGCAGCCGTCTTGCCGTGCGGAATGGCAAGGCCTTCGCCGATACCGGTGGAGCGCTGTTGCTCCCGCTCCCAGACCGCCTTCTTCACGGCGTTGGCATCAGAAATGCGCCCAGTCAGCGCAAGCGCATCAACAAGCGCATCGATGGCTTCTCGTTTGGTATGAGCGACCAGTGGAACGACCACGCATTGCGGGTCAAGAATCTCGGTAACGGTCATCGGCGCTGGCATGCAGGACTCCGCGGTAGATCCGAACTGGCGAATCGGAAAATCATACCAATGCTCAGCGCACATATTGCACGCCGGCGCGGTATCTCGGTTCGATATCGGTTCAGGCTGGCGAAATCAGCGCGCCAAAGCCACCGTCCGCATACGCCGAATCTGGCTCCCCGGGCATGCCACGAGGCTCACGAACCTCGGTTCGGGCAACACGGCGACCAATCCGACCGGCCGCCCACTGCGCCTGAGCAAGGTTTTCCGGCGGCTCCAGGCTGCAAGTGCTGTACAGCACCGAGCCGTTGGGCGTGAGGAACGGGCGATGCTCTTCCACAATATCGCGCTGCACCGCCGTGATGGAATCGAGCCGCGCCCGATTGAATCGGTACTTCGCTTCCGGCCGGCGCGATAAGACGCCCGTATTGGAACACGGCACATCGAGCACCAAGAGGTCAACCTGGCCAACAATCCGGCGCAAGCCCTCCGGCGTCGTCACCTTCACCTGTGGATGATCAACAAACGCGAGCGCCAACGCACGCAAGCGCGCACCATCCACATCGGTGGCAACAATTTCCGCGGTCGGATGCAACGCAGCAAGTTGCCGCGTCTTGGTTCCACGCCCAGCACACGCGTCAAGAATGAGTTTGGGCCGCAGACTGTCGGCAAGCCGCATCGGTTGCGCACTGGCGGAGTCCTGCACACGCGCTTCCGGATAAGCGGTGAGCAGCGCGATGAGCGCCGAATGATCACCGTTCCATACGAATGAACCGGGATCGCTATGCGGAGTGAGGTTCGATGTGAACGGCGCATCCGGCAGCACTGCTTGTTCCGGAACACCTGAAATCACCGTGGGCGCTGGACGCAACGAATGCACCGCGCGACTAAACGCAAGGTCCTGTCCCGCAGAATTGATCCAGTGCAGCAAGAGATCCTCGCCAACGCTGGCTGCTTCAGCCACGCGCAAGACGCGATCATCAGAGAACACCGGGCGCTTCAGGCGCATGGCACGACCATCAGCCAATGGCACCAGATCGCGCCGGTCGCGCCACACACGCGGAGCTGCGTCGGCACCTTCTACAAAATCACCACGCAAGTCAATCATCTTGCGCAGCACTGCGTTGACGAAGCCTGCGGCGCCGCGATGGCCCTTGCCCTTGGACCACTCCACCGTGTCATCAACCACTGCGTGATCGGCCACGTTGCCAAACAAGAACAGTTGTGCACCCGCCGCAAGTAATGCTGCCTGCACGCGCGAGTCCACATTTTCCCAGCGTCGATCAATGCACGCGCGCGCGATGGCGGCCAGCGTCATCCAACGATGCGCCACCGTGTGTTCAATGGCGCGTGCCAATGAAACATCGCGGGCATCAAGGGCAATGCCGTCGGCAGTGGGCGCAACGCCCATGTCAACAAACTCAAGATCAGGAAAGCGACCCGCCTGCCGCGCGAGGCGGTCAAGGGCCGCAACGCGGGCAGGCGATGGTGCTGACATTCGTGGGGAATTCGTGACGGATGTGCTTTCGGCGGGGACAGTCACTCAGAAGCTCCGGTCATGCCATGGCCAGGTGGCGCTTGGCCTTGGAACTGGTCTTGGTATTGGACTTGGAGGTCACCTTGGAACTCACCTTGCTAGCCGTGCCGGCAGACTTCTTCGCAGGCTTCGGCTCAACCGCTGCATGCGGAGCGTTGATCACGCCCGCCTTCTCAGCGGCCTTGCGGAGCGAAGCGGCCTTGTCGGTCTTCTCCCAACTGAAGGTGCCAACGCCACATTCGCCCGGCCGGCGACCGAAGTGGCCGTGCGTAGCGGTGGCGTGGTAGATCGGCTTGCGCAGACCGAGCGACTCGATGATTCCCCTCGGCGTGAGCTCAAATTGACGCTGCACTTCTTCGGCGAGCCACTCGTCTGCAACCACGCCCGTGCCTTGCGTATCGACCAACACACTCGTCGGCTTGGCAACGCCGATGGCGTAACTCAGCTGCACTTCGCAAACATCAGCGAGCTTTGCGGCGACGATGTTCTTCGCGATGTAACGAGCCATGTACGCCGCACTGCGATCGACCTTTGACGGATCCTTACCGCTGAATGCGCCGCCACCGTGACGACCACGGCCACCGTAGGTGTCAACGATGATCTTGCGACCGGTCAGACCGCAATCGCCGTGCGGACCACCAATTTCAAACTGTCCGGTTGGATTGACGTGAATGATGATTTGATTGTTCCACCACTTGCCGAGGACCGGCTTGATGATGTGCTTAATGACCTCGGCCTTGAGTTTCTTCTGGCCGGCGACGCCGTTCCACATTGGATCGTGTTGCGTGGAAAGAACTACCGTGTCAATGCGCGTCGGCTTGAGGCCGACATACGCAACAGTGACTTGGCTCTTGGCATCAGGACGAAGACCCTTGATGATGTTCTGCTCGCGCACCATTGCTTGGCGCTTGACCAGTTCGTGCGAGATGGCGATCGGGAGCGGCATGAACTCCGGAGTTTCCGTACACGCGAAACCGAACATCATGCCTTGGTCGCCTGCGCCATCCTTGTCCACGCCACGAGCAATGTTCTCGCTCTGCCTGCCGAGCACCACACTGATGCCGCAACTCTTGTAGTCGAAGCCCTTGTCTCCACTGTCGTAGCCAGCCTTGCGGACTGCTTCGCGCACGATGTCAGGAATGTTGACGACGGCGTTGGTGGTCACTTCACCCGCGATCACTGCAAGGCCAGTCGTCACCAGGGTTTCGCATGCCACGCGGCTCCCCGGATGCTGCGCGAGCATCGCGTCGAGGATCGCATCGCTGATCTGGTCAGCAAGCTTGTCAGGGTGGCCCATCGAGACGGATTCGCTGGTGAACAGGTAGCGCTTGTCAGACATGTCGGCTCCAATACTGGGAGAAATGTGCGTTCGGAACGGGGATCAATCCGACCATCCGGATACTCGGATGGATCGCCCTCATGCTATCGGTCGCGCGTGTTCGCCGCAAATCTGGGGCTCCACGGTGGGTTCCCGGACTTTCGCGGAAGACTCGGGCGATTTTCATGGCGCCGGTGCGCTCACACCTTACTGTTAAGCAGGTTCGGAATTTCCCGACCACCCGGCCGCCCAGGCGCGTATTGATTCGTCAGATGACGTTACTCACCTACCCACTCTTCTCCTGCGCCGCGCTTGC
>CALQCP020000099.1 GCA_943329105.2 Chitinophaga pinensis
AAACTGTAGAAATCCGTGCCAAAGTTCTGCACAACATGCACATTGCGCCGCTCACCAGCAACTGGCTCTGGCAGCGCGGCGAGTGCTTCATCAATACTTGCTCCCGCTGCACGGAGCGCGTCATATTGCGCGCGGTGATGCTCAACATAGAGCGCCGCTTGCTCCGCCAACTCCACTTTGTATCCAACGCGGACATCAGACACCCAATCAGCGCCGCCAGCATCAAATGCCAGTACGGCGGTGTTGTTGTCCTCAATGGGCAAGATGTCAATACTGTTCACCTTCAACAGCGAACGGCCCCAATAAAACGGATTGCGCACCAGCCGCATGCGTCGCTTGTAGCGCCAATCCTTCACCATAAATGGCCCGTTGCACACCAAGTTGCCGGGCTTGGTCCAAGCAGCATCAATCGTGCGTCGTCCGGACGCAAGGTCAAATCCACTGAATCGCTCAACGGTCGCTTGATGTACAGGCGCCATCACCGGAAACGCAATCACCGAGAGCCAGTACGGAACGCGCCGACGAAGGGTGAGCCGAATAGTCCCGTCATCGGGCGTCTTGATGGCTACTACTTCGCGGGCTTTGGCCATGGTGGCTGACCACAATTCCTGCGCACGCGCTTCGGTGCGCTCAGCGGCGGGCAGCGTGGCGTAGTGGGCGAGTTGCGCGGCACGGAAATCCCACAGTTCTTGTGCGCCCACGATGTCCGCCACAAATCCCGCGTAATCCGAGGCGAAGTCCGGCAGCATGGCACGCTGCCACGCGACAGCAAAGTCCTGCGGCTGCACATACTCACCGTTGGACCACATGGCGTTTGTACGTAGATCAAATTTCCAATGCAGCCCATCCGGCGATACGACCCACCAATCGGCAGCGCCAGCCCGAACGCCGCCGTGATCAGCGTCTACCACTACGAGCGTCTCGTAAATGGCGCGCCCCAGGCGAATATCCTGCTGCCAACTCATCTTCTGCGGGTCGAGGGTGAACGCGTCGTTCGCCTGCACCATGGTGAAGTCTGCGCGCGGGCCCGTGGCATCAAAGGATGCAACGGCCAACAGAATGATGGCTATCAGAATCACCGGTACGGCAAGCTTCATGGCTCTTGTATAGATCGGACACAGGCGGCAATGTGATGCAATCCGTAGACTTTCCCCTGTGCGCCCCGCCCTCTCCGTCCTGATGTTCGCCGCCGCGTGCCTGACCCTGGTGGGCTGCGCCGCCGATCCGGCACCGCCCGTGCTGGCGTTCCCGCGTGCGGATTACGAGCGCGTCTTTGACGCAGCGGTGGAAACCGCGCGCGTGTATCGATTTCGAACGGTGATTACCGACCGGGAACTGGGCGTGATCGAAACCGATGCGCGCACCGCCGGCTCCATGCTTGAACCGTGGCGCACCGACAATGACGGCATTCAAGACATGATGGCGCACACGGTGAACTTTGAACGGCGCCGAGTGCGGTTCGAATTTGTGCCTGAAGCGTTCAGCACACCGGCTCCTGCGGCTGATGCCCGAGCGCAAGGCGCGGCCATTCCTGGCAGCGTGCGCGCGGAGGAACGCTTTGACCTGCTCACCACCAAGGGCACCATCGAACTGCGCGCGTGGGTGTACGTTGATCGGGCATTCCGGCCGAACCAGCAAATCGGTCGCTGGACCAGCGGCGAAACCCATGTGTCCACCGACCCCACCATGACCCAGGACCGCGAGGACGAATCCACCCGAATTCCCACCGAGTGGACCCCGATTGGCCGCGATGTCCCATATGAACAGCGACTGATGGTCAGTATCCGCGAGTTGTTGGCAACACCGGCTCCCGAGGCGAAAGCCGACAGCGCTGCAACCGCGCCCACCCCCGGCGCGGACACTCCGCATTGACACGGCTTTCGGACACGGGGTACCGTTCTCTGTTCAACCTGCTCGCCGTCCCGCCCGAAAGCACTCCAGCCGATGCTCCTGAATTCAGTGAAGTTCTCATCCTCCGTACGCATCGCAGCGATTGTCGGAGCGCTCACCTTAGTGGCCGCCGCGTCGCCAGTCTTGGCGCAAGCCGACGCCATCCCGACAGATCTGGTGAACGTGAAGCAGCCGCTCACCGCAGAGCAACGAAAGTCTGTGACCGAATTCGTCACTCAGGCCGCGGAGCGATTTGCCGCAGCTGACCCCGCAGGCGTGGTGGCTATCCGAACCAAGCTGGTCGACCAGATTCGCCAAACGACGGTGAGCCCAAACTTCCGCCGCGATTTCGGAATCGCATTCGTCAAGGGATTTGCAAAGTTTGCCGAAGGCACGGATTCGATGCGGGCCACTAACGCCTTCATCTTGGCGCGATTCATCGCTACCGCCGAGAGCATCGACTTTCTGATCGACAACCTTGATCCTGACAACCAGCCGGAAGTTGCCATCCGCATCGCAGCGAGCGCGCAGTTGCCCAAGGCACTTGACGTGGCACCGCTCTCTCCGCCGCAGTTCGATGCGATCACCAAGCGGATTGCCGCCGTCGTCAAGAAGGAGCACGACTGGGTGGTCGCTGCACACGAAGTGGAATCCATCACGCAGATGCTCCGCGAGGAAGCGCTGACTCCGCCCCAAGCGGAGGCCATTGCCATGAGCTTGGCTGCCACCATCAACGATCTGCAATCACGCGTCGCTGCGGGTTCCGATCCACAACTAATTAACGCCCTGCAGCGTGCACTGCTCGCGGTGCGCAACCAGTTGTCGGGGATCGCTAGTTCGGCACGAACCAAACTGCTCACGGCGATCGCGCCTTCCTTGGACTCCCTGGTCAAGATGAAGGGCGCACCACCGGCGAGTCTTTCTGGGGAAGACCTCGCCGCGACATTTAAGGCGGTCGTGAATACGGCTGGCCTGCTCCAAAAGGTCACCGCCAGCGGTGGCGCCTAAGGTTATTGGACTTACTGGCCTGCTTCGGGTGTGATTTGGCCCGGATTCCGTCACGGAGCACTTTCGGGGCGTTGGAATACTGCCGAATGCACACAAAGTCCCTTGACTTGAACGATCCTCCCCCCCACTATTGAGCGTATAGAAAGTGGAGTCAGCATTGATCTCCACCGGAATGCACTTCCGAGCCCCCACACTTTCTCGCTAGAAGACACATGAAGATGACAGCCCCCTTCCAACGCCAGCCACGCGCACGAGTCACCCTGATTGTTGGCGTGAGCGCGATGTTCGCTGCTGGCGTTGTGAGCACGGTGGGCGCATTCATGGGCGGCCCGCCCGTGCAGACACAAATCCCAACGACCGCCGAGGATTTCCGGCAGCCCGGAACCCAACCGAACGCGAACACCGATCAATTCACCGCGGTGATTTCCAGCAACAATTGCACCTTCTGCCACTCCGACTTCAGTCCAACATTTGCACCGTTTGATACGTGGGTCACCAGCATGATGGCGCAGTCGGCTCGCGATCCGGTCTGGCATGCCTCGCTCGCCGTAGCGAACCAAGACGCCAACCTGTCTGGCGAATTCTGCATTCGATGCCATGCGCCCGGCGCTTGGCTCGGTGAACGAAGCGCCACGGGAACAACCGTGGAATTCACCAACGATGATTTGGACGGCATCAACTGCCATTTCTGCCATCGCGTTGTGAATCCAGAGCTCGGGAAATTCAGTGCTGTTGGCTACCCCATTGAAGGTCAGGACCCACATCCGGATCCGGAAGTGCTCTCGCCACTTGCCGCGGCAGGTCTCATTCCGCAGGGTCACGGCAACGCCCGCTACATCGTTGATCCGCGCGACGTGCGCCGTGGTCCATTCAGTGACGTTCCGATCAACTTCCACGGATCATCATTCTGGGGTGAACCAGTGTGGCTGATCACCAGTCCATTCCACTCCAAGAGTGAATTCTGCGCTACGTGCCACGATGTTTCCAATCCGGTGTTCACCAAGAACGCCGCCGGGCAGTACGACCTGAATGCACTGAACACGCAGCATCCCACGCAACTACCTTCGCAGATGTTCCCGGAGCAACGAACCTACAGCGAGTGGAAAAACAGCACGTTTGCTACCACCGGTGTTGAGTTTGCCGATGGCCGATTTGGCGGAAGCCTGACTGGTCCGATGAAGTCGTGCCAAGACTGCCACATGCCTGACCAAGTTGGCGGCGGCTGCGTCTTCTGGGATACCGGCGATCCATTCTTCACGCGCCAGAACATGCCCGCGCACTCCATGGCCGGAAGTAACACGTGGGTGATTGAAGCGGTTGCCTACCAAGCGGGTGGCGACGCGGAATCACTGGGGCTCACGCCAGAGCGCATTCAGAATGCCAAGGCACGGACTGTGCAAATGCTCCGTGACGCGAGCGACATGGCATTGACGCAAGAGGGCAGCAAACTGAAAGTGCGCGTCACCAACCAGGGCGGGCACAAACTGCCGACCGGTTACCCCGAAGGACGCCGCATGTGGGTGAATGTGAAATTCCTCAATGCTGCCGGAGTGCTGGTTGCCGAACGCGGCGCCTATGACCTCAGCAGCGCCACACTCATTACTGCCGACACCAAGGTCTACGAAGCACGCCACGGAAGTAGTGCGGAAGTGGCCGCCGCAGCCGGCATTCCGGCTGGCGAGAATTTCCACCTGACCTTGGCGAACACCAAGTTCAAGGACAATCGAATTCCGCCACGTGGATTCACCAACGCTGCGTTCGCCGCCGATGGCTGCGCACCAGTGAACTACACCTACCCCGACGGTCAATACTGGGACGACACCCTCTTTGACATCCCAGCCGACGCAACCCAGGCGGTGGTAACACTCAACTACCAGACTTCCAGCCGCGAGTACATGGAGTTCCTCCGTGACACCAACACCACCGATACCACTGGCCAGACGGCGTTCGACCTGTGGACGATGTTTGGCAAGAGCGCCCCGGTTGATATGGACACTGCCGCATTGATCCTGATTGCTGCAAATCCAGCTGACCTGAACGGCGATGGCTCTGTGAATGGCGCTGACCTTGGCATCATGTTGGGCGGCTGGGGCCAACCCGGGCCCACCGATCTCAATCATGATGGCACTACCGATGGCCCTGACCTTGGCATGCTGCTCGGCGGTTGGGGCTGAGTCCTAAGATCCGGGTATGTCTGTGACGCGCTGGGTCTCTGATCTTGGCCCCACCAATCCCATCATTCTGCGCATCGTTGCCAACGGTTCGCGTCGGACGCGCCATCTGTGGATTCGGAGCGGCTTCCTTGCGCTACTGATGGTGGCGCTGCTGTTTGGAATGGTCGGACAGACTTCGTCGCTGCGCGAACTTGCGCAGCGCGGCGCCACCGCGTTCACCATGCTCTCCTTTGCAGAAGTGGCGCTCATCTGCGTGTTGACTCCGCTCTTCATGGCGGGCGCCATTGCACAAGAGGCAAATCCACGCACGTGGGAAATCATGTTGGTCACGCCGCTCAACCGCGTGCAAATTGTGATCGGCAATTTGATGGGCCGACTGTTCTTTGTGCTGGCGCTACTCATCGCCGCGCTTCCGCTGATGATGAGCACGCAGTTCTTTGGCGGCGTTCCACCAACAGCGGTGTGGGGCAGTTTCATGATCAGTGCGAG
Source organism: Chitinophaga pinensis (assembly GCA_943329105.2). GTDB lineage: Bacteria > Planctomycetota > Phycisphaerae > Phycisphaerales > SM1A02 > UBA966. The sequence goes on from CALQCP020000099.1 coordinate 5,562, forward strand.
TACCGCTGTGGTTGTGGGTGCGGTAGCAGTCGCGCTCAGTATCACCCGTAGTGCGGGTAAGCGCAGTGTGTTTGTCTTCTATAGCACCGTGGTCATCTACTTGTTTGCAACATGGGCGGCAGACAGCGCACTGCGTGTTGCCACCAGCGCCGGCAGCGCCACCCAGTCAACCACGATCTTTACGCCCATCAATCCATTTCTCGCTATGGAATCGCTGCTCTTGCCAGCCACCTATGCGCCCATGTCGCTGGAGCAGCCCGGTTGGATTGCGCGAGCATGGATGGTGCATCCAGCACGGAGTTACTGCGTTGTCACGCTGGCGCTGTCATTGACGCTAATGGTCATAAGCACGTTCGCAGTGCGGGCGCTGGGGGCACGGACCGTTCGAACGCCGTGGTGGCGTCGCTGGATGCAAAAGCCGAGTGGGGATGGACGCGAGTCGATGCGCGTTGGGCACAACCCAATTGCATGGCGCGAAAGCCAATTGCGCGGCACCAGCTTGGCAGCACTGACTGGACGCTGGGGCTTTGTCGGAGTGGGCATTCTGGGCGGGCTGTTGTTGCCTATCTTGCATCGCACCGGCGCTTTATCAATGGACGGCTTCCGACTGGCATTGCAAACGGTGGTGGCTGCGGAGTCGGTGGTGATCGTGCTGACAGCGCTCAATATGAGTGCCACCGCGGTCAGTCGCGAGCGCGAAGATGGATCACTCGACATCATCTTGACTACGCCAATTCAGCCTGGGCCCTACATCGCCGGAAAGCTGCGCGGCATCATTCAATTCTTGGCACCCATGTTGATGGTGCCGACCGTGACGCTGGCCGCATCGGCGGTCTACGTACTTGCCAACGGCATGGGCGTCGCGGGCGGAGCATCGGTGAGCGTTGCCTCAGGGACAGCGACGCTGGTGATTCCTGCCATGCTCCCAGAGGGGGCGCTTGAGTACCCACTGGGAATGTTGGCATTCACATCGTTCGCCGTGATGATTGGACTGCAGTGGTCGATCAAGAGCAAGGGAACCATCGGAAGCGCGGTGGGCGCCGTCTTTGCCACTGGGGTGGCGGGTCTGGTTCTTGGCCTGTGCGGCATGGCGGCCGGACGGAGCATCCCAGCCATCGGCGCGTTTATGAACGCATTGACCCCCATCAACTTGGTGGCAGCCATCGTGACCCCAGAAGTGGTCGCCGATGAGGTCCTGCAACAGGGCGTGGCGACCTACCGAATCTTCCTGGCCGCCGGGGCGATAACGGCGGGTGTGCTCGGCGTTGGCGTGGTCTGGGCGATGCACTCCGCCATGAAGAAGACCTTTATGTTCACTGTCCGGAAACTCGCCGGCACGGCGTGATGGCCACTTGTGATGTAGGGCATTCGTACTACACTTCGGTCTTCCACCCGACCGTTCTGCGGCGGGTTTCAACGGACGGAGTGCGGCTCACCAGCCGTTCCGACCGACCATCCGACGAGTGCTTGCGGACAGATCCGAAGTGCTCGAAGGCAACCGACCACGGCATGGGCTGCGGATCCGGTTGATAGATTCGACCGTGTATTAAGACCCTCTCGCCAGTTCACTGCAGTACAGCAACCATCGCATGGAATTTCTGTTCCTTATGAGCGAATACCGAACGAGCCTTTGCTGAATCTTTACTGAACACCGCACGCCACATGCCTCGGCAGGTGGCACGGTTGGGACTTGATTCATAGTCAATCGATGGTCGACTGCAGTTTCTCTGCAGGTCGGAATGTCTGCTTGCGTCGTACCTCGTTGCATTCGCCGAGGAGGCGCTGTCATGCAGATCGAAGTTTGGCTGTTCATCCTGATCGTCCTTGCCGCCCCCGCCCTCGGTGCCGGCGTGATGTGGACCTTAGTCAAGCACTTCTCCACCCGATCCATGGCGCGAGCCACCAAGGAAGCGGAGAGCGTGATTGCGGCAGCCCGAGCGCAAGCCGAAGCCCGTAGCAAGACCATTGAGTTGCAGGCTGAGAAGGCCGCCACTGAGCGCCGCCATGCACTCGACCGCGAAATGCAGTCCGCCTTGGCGGACGTGAAGGCTTCGCAGTCCCGCGCGGAAAAGCGTGAAGAAACCCTGGACCGCAAGCTGGAGCAGATTGGCCAGCGCGAGCAAAAACTCGAATCCCGCGAGCAGCGGATCGCTGATGTGGAGAAGCGAACAACTGAATTGCAGGCGAATCTGGAAACGGAGCGCGCCGCGGTTCGTGTGCAAATCGAGAAGGTCGCTGGCATGACCATGGA
>CALQCP020000100.1 GCA_943329105.2 Chitinophaga pinensis
CGACCAGCGCAGTGAGTGGTTCCGCGGGCGCTGATCGTGAGTTCCTCTCCGTATTCACCACCCGGCCAGACACGTTGTTCGGCGCCACCTACATGGTGGTCGCACCGGAGCATCCGCTGGTGGCGGCTGTGGTGGCGCGCGGCGACGACGCGCGGCTCGCGGAGTATGTGGCGTGGGCGAAGAATCGCTCGGATATCGATCGCCAAGACTCAAAGAAGAAGACCGGCGTCCCCACTGGCTTGTTTGCAGTCAATCCAGCGACCGGCACGCGCATTCCCGTCTGGACCGCGGACTATGTGCTCATGGGCTACGGAACCGGTGCGATCATGGCGGTACCTGCACACGACGAGCGCGACTTTGAATTTGCCAAGGAGTTTGCACTGCCGGTACTACAGGTTGTCGACATCGCGGGTGTGGCTTGGACCGGCGAGATGGCCACCAGCGGCGAAGGACGGGCGATCAATAGCACGAACGCCGCGAGTGGACTTTCGATGAACGGCATGACGACCGCCGAAGCGAAACGTGCGGCGATTGCGTGGCTTGAATCAAAGGGCATTGGCGGTCTGCGCATCAACTATCGCCTGCGCGATTGGTTATTCAGTCGGCAGCGCTATTGGGGCGAACCGTTCCCAGTGGTCTACGACGCTGAAGGAAATCACTATCCGGTTTCGGTGGCTGCGTTGCCAGTGGCCTTGCCACCGCTTGCTGACTATCGACCGGTGGAAAGCAGTACGCCGCAGCCTCCGCTTGCAAAGGCGCGTGATTGGACGCATACGACGGCTGGTGCGGCGGGTGTCGATCCGGCGCTCTTGCCAGCTGACACCGCCGTGGTACGCGAAACCAACACCATGCCAGGTTGGGCGGGAAGTTGCTGGTACTACCTGCGCTACTGCTCGCCGAAAGATGCGCAGGCGTTTGTGGATCCGGCAGCGGAGCGGTATTGGATGTTGTCACGAAAGAAGAGTGCGCAAGGTGTCGGCCAGTCCGGTGCCGGTGCAGCGGCGGTTGCCGCGCCAACTTCGTATGACGCAGCCACGTGTCACGCAGGCGGAGTTGATCTGTACGTTGGCGGCAGCGAGCACGCGGTGTTGCATCTTCTCTATGCGCGTTTCTGGCACAAGATGCTCTTTGACCTTGGTCAGGTGAGTACGCCGGAGCCGATGGGCAAGTTGTTCCACCAAGGACTGATCACCAGTCATGCGTACCAGCGCGCCGACCGGACACTGGTGCCGATCGATGAGGTTGAAGATCGTGGCGAAGGTCAATGCGTGGAAAAAGCCACGGGCGAACCGGTGACGCAGATTGTTGCCAAGATGTCAAAGAGCCTACGAAATGTGGTCAATCCAGATGATGTGATTGCCGAGTACGGCGCGGACACGTTCCGTTTGTATGAGATGTACATGGGGCCGTTGGAGGCATCAAAGCCGTGGAACACGCGCGATATTGTTGGTGTGTTCCGCTTCCTGCAGCGCGCGTGGCGACTAGCGGTTGATGAGCGCACCGGCGACGTCTTGTGCGCAGCGGTCGCTGATGTTGGCATCGAGAAGCAATTGCATCGAACCATCGCCAAGGTTGGCGAGGACATTGAACGCCTGAGTTTCAACACAGCCATCGCGGCGATGATCGAGCTGGTGAACGCAGCAACGCGCCCGAGCGACATGACCGACGCAACCAAGGGCGGCATGACGCGCGATCAACTGGTGCGATTCGCATGTGTCCTGTGGCCATTTGCGCCACACATTGCGGACGAGATGGGTGAGCGCCTCGGCGTAGCGGGCGGTCTGCAGGCAATGCCCTGGCCCACGTTCGACCCAGCGATGTTGGTTGACAATGAGGTGGAGATTGCCGTGCAAGTGCAGGGCAAGGTGCGCGCGCGGATCATGGTGCCCACGGCAGCCAGTCCGGCGGAGATTGAAGCCATGGCACTAGCGCACCCGCAAGTTGTGCCGCACCTGGGCGCAACCCCACCCAAGAAGGTGGTCGTTGTGCCAGGCCGCATGGTCAACATTGTCCTCTAAAGAGGAGCCGATTTACTTCTTCTCAGAGATGTACTTCAAGGCCTCGCCGACAACGTAGAAGCTGCCGGTTACGCAAATCAGGTCCTCGCGGCTCACGCCGCGAATCGCCATGTCGATGGCCTCCGGAACCGTGCGCGCAATTTGGCTCATCTTGCCCGAGCGCTCCTGGAAGAGCTTCTGCAAATCTTCCGGACTTGCCGCACGTGGCGTCGAGGACGCACGCGTGAAGATCACCTTGTCAGCGCCAAGATTCACCTTGTCAATCATCTCCGCGATGTCCTTGTCCGCGCAGCAACCAAAGACGCACACCATGCTGTCGTACGGAACATGCGCGCCAACGCAACGCATCAACGCATTCACTGCCGCTGGGTTGTGGGCACCGTCACAGAGAACGCGTGGACGGTGCGAAACCACTTCCATGCGCCCTGGAATCTTGGTGGCCGCAAGTCCGGCCGTCAACTTGTCCTCAGACAGCTCAAACCCGAAGTTCTTCAGCACATCAACCGCAGCAAGTGCAAGTCCGCAGTTGCTGGCCTGATGCTCGCCCTGCAGCGGCACCGGTACATGCTCAAGACGACTGTTCTTGGTGTACATGCACACGCGCGTGTGCGGTCCAAGGTCAGGGGTAACGCAGAATCGGCTAGAGAACTCAATATCCTTGTTCACAATCCGAAGTTCAGCGCCAACAGATTGTGCCACTTCGCGCATCACCGAATCAACTTCGGGATCCTGCTCAAAGAAGAGTGCCGGGACACCCTTCTTAAAGATGCCCGCCTTCTCGCGAGCAATCAGTGCCTTGGTTCCGCCCAACAGCTTGGTGTGATCAAGATCAATCGAAGTCACAATGCTGACGAGCGGCGTGATGACGTTGGTTGAGTCGAGTCGACCACCAAGCCCCACCTCAACCACCGCAATATCCACGGCCTGCTGCGCGAAATACGCGAACGACACAGCGGTCATCAACTCAAAGAATGTCGCTTGTTCGCCCAACTTTTCCGCGGCCTTCGCCACCGAGCGCACCGTATCAACGAAGTCGTTCTTCGGAATCAGGTTGCCGTCGATCTGCACGCGTTCGCGCATATCGATCAGATGGGGGCTGGTGTAAACGCCCACCGCATAGCCGGACGCGCGCAGCATTGAGGCGATCATCGCCACGGTGCTGCCCTTGCCGTTTGTTCCGGCAACATGCACCGTCTTGATCTTCTGGTGCGGATTGCCAAGCAAATCCATCAGCTTGTGCATGCGATCAAGCTTGAAGGTCTCTTCGCCGTACTTGGCGGGACGGAGCCGCTCAAAGTCCGGGCGCGCCATCAAGTACCGCGTGGCCATCATGATGGAAGTGATTTCATTCGGCTTCGGGCACTCGAACACCGCCGTGGGCTTGGGCTCAACAGTCACCGGCGCCTTCGGCGTCACTATGAACGGACTCCGTGGCGCGGCTGCCGGCTTGCTGGTGGTCTTGCTGGTCACCGTGGTGGTCGACACCTTCAGGTTCGTTGCCGGCGGCGTTGAACCCTTGGCAGCAACCGTCTTGGTGGTGGGCGCGAACTTTGCAGGCGCCGCTGTCTTCGTGCTCGCCGTGGTCTTGGTGGTCGCCGTGACCTTCGTGCTCGCCGTGGTCTTGGCGGTCGCCGTGACCTTCGCCGTTGCCGTGGCCTTCGCAGCAACAACCGTCGCTGCCACCTTGGCTGCCAGCGATGCTTTCGCGGTCAGCGTTGGCTTCGCAGCGACCACCGGCTTCGATACAGACTTCAGCGACGGAACAGTCTTCCCCTTGGCCGCTGTCTTCACTGTGACTGTCGCTACAACTTTCGACTTGCCGTTTCCGCTTGTCTTAGCGGTGGCGCTTTTTACGGGTGCGAGGCGGGAAACCGTCTTGGAGCCAGCGCGCGAGGCGCTAGCGGAGGTCACCTTTGGCATAGACGGGCATTCTAACGAAACAACGCATAAAACGCGAATTGCCGCACGCTAATCGTTATATTGCAGACATTTACGTCATCGCCACTCATGTCGTGGATAGCGCCGTTTGAGTTCCTTTTTCACCTCGGGGTACAGCCGCTCCCAAAAGCCGGGGAGATCCTCGGTCACCTGCACTGGTCGCCGATTGGGGCCAAGCAACTCCAGGACCACCTTCACTCGACCACCCGCCACCGTTGGATGGCCAGCAAAGTCATAGAAGTCCTGAATCTTCCCGCGCCCGCGCGGTGGCTTGCCCTCTGCATACTCAACCTTCATCTTCCATCCACTTGCCAACGCCAGCGCCGCGGGCGCTGCTCGTTCAACAAACTGCTGCTCATCCCAGGAAAGCGCGCTGCGAAAGATGTCGAGCACCGGACGCGAGTCAAGATCCGAAGCACGCGCACATCCCTGTGCGATCTCGGCTGCCAAGACTCCCATATCGTCGGCGTCATAAGTGATCAACCCGCGTTCGGGAAACCACGCCGCAACGCATCGCACTCGTGCGATCCACTGATCAACGGATTCGTCCCATGTCGCTGGCCGTAACTCGCCGCTTGCTACGCGCGATGCCAACTCGTCATGCGCAGCGGCTTTGGCCTCGCGCCCTCGCAGTGGACGAACAATCTGCGCAAACACAATTCCGTCAAACACACGTTCTTCAAACTCCGCCGCTGCGCCAAGTTCATCACTGAATCGCACCTCGGTCTGCGTAGAAACTCGATCCGGCATCGCGTGCTCAACCCACTCAACATCCAAGGGCGTGACCATGCCAAGCGACTGATGCACTTGATCACCTCGGCCACCCTCGCGCACTTCAAGTGCCAATATGAAGCCCATTCCACGCTGAATGCTGGTTGGATCGATGCTCACCTTGCGGCGCCCCGGCATGGCGCAATGCGGTCGTTGCGCATCCATCCGCCAACCGACATGGTCAGCAAATCCTGCAAGTAACGCACGCGAAACCCGCGCAAATGAATCGCCATCGAATGCCGCGGTCGTGCCAACCTCATCATCACCACTCGCAGCGGCCCGCAACAACTCCCGCGCCGCCGATGCCACCTCGCGACACGCGCCCAGCGAAGCCTCCACTCCCTCATGTCGCGCGTTGCGGAATCCACTGGCCTCCACGCGCAACAACAATTCTTCGCGTGAAGCGATGTCACTCGGCGGCTCACCATCCGGTGTCAATCGCACCAATTGCGCAGCGCCGCCACTCTGCACAACATCTCGGTCTGAAACAATGGCGCACCAACGCGCCGCGCGCTCCAACACGCCAAGCGATGCCGCCTCTACCAACACGCGTCCAAGCCGTGGATGAACAGGAATGCGCGCGAGCCGACTTCCAAGCGCGGTCAACATTCCATCAGTACGTAGCGCGCCAATCGATTCAAGCGTCCCGCGTGCGCGCAACACCGCATCATCACTCGGTGGATCAAGCCAAGGAAACTTCTCAAATGGACCGAACCCCATCGAGAGCACCATCAACATTGATTCCGCGAGGTCAATACGGCGCACCTCAGGGGTTTCCGCCGCAGGCCGCTGCGCTTGCTCCCACTCCGTCCACAAGCGCACGCACACTCCCGGTGCCGTTCGCCCAGCTCGGCCAGAGCGTTGATCGGCACTGGCGCGGCTGATCGCCTCGGTACGCAGCGCATTCAGCCCGCGGCGCGGATCCACGCGAAAAACGCGCGCTAATCCAGAGTCAACCACCATGCGGACACCGGGAATGGTGATCGAAGTCTCCGCAACATTGGTGGCCACAATGACCTTGCGCCGACCGCGCGCAGCGGGCGCAACCGCCGCGTCTTGTCGATCAGCCGGCATTGATCCATGCAGCGGAACCACATCAAACGCGCTGCCTCCAGCGATCACCCGTAGTTCGGCACGTACCGCATCCACGGTGCGATCAATTTCAAAGGCGCCCGGCATGAATACCAACGCATCCCCTTCGTATCCCTCATCTACCAATCGTCGCACCGCGCGCGCTGCGCGCTCCCACACCGGCACGCCTTCCGCCCCCGGCTCGTAGCGAATACTCACTGGATACGCACGGCCTTCCGCCGTAAGTACTGGCGCATTGAGATACGCGGCCGCCTGCCCTGCGTCCATGGTTGCGCTCATGGCGGCCACCATCAATGCCGGGCGCTGTTGGCGCGCAGCACGGACTACTCCAAGTGCAAGATCAGCAAACACACTGCGCTCATGAAATTCATCAAGCAATACGCAACCAATGCCCTTGAGCAATGGATCACGCTGCGCTTGGCGCAAGAACACCCCTTCGGTGACAAATCGAATGCGTGTGCGCGGTCCGACCACGCGCTCGAATCGCGTTTGGAATCCAACATCTTCACCAAGGACTACGCCCATCTCTTCGGCCACCCGTCGGGCGGTCATGCGTGCCGCCAATCGACGCGGCTCCAACACCACAATCTGCCCCTCGACAAGCCCAGAACGCGCCAAAATCTGCGGTACTTGCGTGGTCTTACCGCTGCCCGTGGCAGCCGTCAGCACCATGGCGCGCGCCGTGCGCATGCATTCGGTGATCTCGGCCGCGGCGCGCAATACCGGTAATGCAGCGTCCATACCCGCACCACCATTGCTCGCGCGCGCGCCTGTCACTGTCCAGTCAGCATGCGCGTGCGCACCGCGTCCATGAATCGCGAAATCTGCGCCTGCTCGCGCGGACTGGAAGCCGGCTCAACTTCCTTCTCCCAGAATCCCAGGAATCGATCAGCTCCCTTGTCAGTCAAGCTCTTGCCCTTCATGCGCTCACGCTGACGCTCTTCGCCGCGCTTCGCTTCCGCGCGCGCGTTGGTCATGATGTCGTCGTTGGTGCTCTCAGACTCCTTGCCAGTAGCGGTGGTCTCTGCAAAGCGGAACCAATCTGCCACCCACTTGTCAATGAACGCTCCGCGCTCACCAACCGGCAAATTCACATAGGTAGCAGCACCTTGAATCAAGATGTCCTTCGCCAGAATTCGCACGTTCTGCGTCATTTGCTCGCGCACCTTGCCGGTGACACCAGCCAAGAACGCAGAAGCAACCACGCTGTCCTGTTGGTTCATTCCGCGAAAACGGCCGATGAACTGCTGCACGTACTTGACGCGCTCGTCCACGGAAAGCATGTTGAAATCATCGGTAGTGAAGTAGCCAAGCACGTTGTCCACCGGCGAATCAAAGATGGATGGCGGGGCCTTCCATCGCCCGGCAAAGAACCACCATGATCCGCTTGCCAACAGCGCCACAACAAGTGCGGCGGCGAAGGAAGCAACAATCTGCGAACGGTGCTCTTCCCAAAGCTCCCCGATGTCCATGTCGCGGGATCTGATTGATTCCATCAAGTTCATGGTGTAGCTCCGGTTTCTGCGTCTTGCGAAAGGTCTTCCGCCATCCGCGCGCTGCCGTCAATATAGACGCCGTTCCGCTCCACGCCAACGCGGCGGTGGCGATCCTGGCTATCAGTCAGCAACGGGTACCGCGCTGCCTCGCGCTCAAAGAACTCGGTCATCGCGCGTGCCTCTGCATCTAAACGAACGGTCATCAATCGATCCATCGATGTAGTGGCTGGATCAAATGACATCAACAAAGTCACTACATCTACTTGCACAGCGGGTGTGTAACGAAGCAACCCTGGCAGGTACATGTAGCTGGTGCCCGTTGAAAGCGATTCTTCATCTTTGTCAGATGGGCAAATCCATGACGAGGAATCCGCCGGGATAAAGCCCGAAAGAAAGTTCGGCAACCCACCGTCAATACCAGCATCCGTGACCACCGGCAGGAATTCACACATGGGCAGACGACCGCTGTTCTGCTGCCGATA
>CALQCP020000101.1 GCA_943329105.2 Chitinophaga pinensis
GGCTGGCAGCTTGAGCTGGCCAACGGTGAGCGTCTCGCCCATCTGTGAGAGATCGATCTTGATCTCTTCCGGAATGTCGCGCACCTTGCACGACACTTCGATCTGCGGCATGTCGTGGATGATGATGGCACCGGGCTTCTTGGCCGCATCAGGCGTACCAACGAAGGAGAGGTGCACCTTGACGGTGACGACCTCATCAAGATTGACGCGCGCCAAGTCAATGTGAATGACGTTGTCGCCGAGATAGCCAAACTGCAGGTCCTTCACAAGAACCGTGTCAGTTGCGCCGTCTTCAAACTTGAGCGCCAAGACGTGTGCGCCCTTCTTGAGGGCGTAAATGGTGGCGTGCTCGTTCAGGCTGATCGGCATCGGCGCGCTGCCGGCGACGAACAGGTTGGCAGGCAGTTCGCCTGCTGCGCGAAGGCGCTGAGCGAATCGCGAGCCGAGTTTGTCGCGCTTCTTCGCGACCAGTACCGGAGTCTCCTTGGACATTTTTAGTGTCTCCTTTCGGGGATGGAGTGTGATGGTGGTGTCAGTAAACAGTGATGTGCGCCCGAACGGCCGGGCGCCTCTTGAAATCGGAAGTCTGTTAGCGCTTCACGCCAATTCCATCGCGGAACATGGCGCTGACGCTTTGATCATGGTGAATGCGGTGCACTGCTTCGCCCAGCAGTCGCGCCACGGAGCGGACCACCAGCTTGTGCTCAAGTGAACTCAGGCGTTCGCCGCCTGGAATGGTGTCAGTGATGGTGATGCGTTCAATGACCGGAGTGTTGAGTCGGGTGAAGGCCTGGCCAACCAGCACGGCGTGCGTGCAAGCGCATTCGCATGCGGTGGCGCCTTCGTCCATGACCACGCGCGCTGCTTCGGCAACAGTGCCGGCGGTGGAGATCATGTCGTCAAACATCAGGACTCGTCGGCCCTTCACTTCGCCGATCAAATTCTTGACGCTGACCTTGGAGCCGCTTTGACGGCGCTTATCAATGATGGCCATGTCGTAGCCAAGCAGGTTGGCGAACATGTTTGCCACCTTGACATTGCCGACATCGGGGCTCACCACCACGCATTCGCCAAGTTGGTCGCGCAGGGCAAGGTAATGCTCAGCAAGCACCGGGGCGGCGGTGAGGTGGTCCACCGGAATGTCAAAGAACCCCTGAATCTGCGCAGCATGCAAATCCACGCACAAGACGCGGTCGCAGCCGGCGCCGGTGATCAGGTTGGCCACCAGTTTGGCAGTAATCGGCACGCGCCCTTCGTCCTTGCGATCTTGACGGGCGTAGCCAAAGTACGGAATGACCGCGGTAATTCGCCGAGCGCTGGCGCGGCGTAGGCAATCGATATAGACCAAGAGCTCCATCAAACTGTCATTGACTGGCGCTGATGTACTGGCAACCACATAGCAGTCGCGACCGCGAACGTCTTCGGCAAGCTTGACGAGCAGTTCACCGTCTGGGAACTGCACGGTCTCTGCTTGACCAAGCGGCAACTCAATGTGGTCACACATCTTCTGCGCAAGCTCGCGCCCGCTGCGTGATGCAAAGATCTTGAGATTGTCGCGATCCGTGGTGCTCATGCTCGGGCTCCGGTGCTAGTGGACGAACGACTTTCAAGAATTTGGCTGACTTCAGCAAGTTGTTCGAGCGTGTTCACGCTGAGCACATCTTCAGCCGGTACGGCATCCACCACACTCACGCGCTTGCCGTCGCGGAGCAGCAACTCGAATACATCGGTGATGTAGTATTCGCCGCTGGCATTCTGATTGGTCACGCGCTTGAGCGCATCAAAGAGATCAGCCGTGCGGAAGCAGTAGTAGGAGGGGTTGATTTCGCAGATGGCGAGTTGCTCTGGTGAAGCATCCTTCTGCTCCACGATCCGGGCGAAATTCCCGTTGGAATCACGCTGAATACGGCCATATCCTTGGGGATCGGCAATCACGGCAGTGGCAAGCGTTGCACTTGCGCCGGTGTTGCGATGGGTGTCAAGCAGCACTTGCAAGGTGTGCGGGCGGATCAGTGGACCGTCGCCGCATAGGACGAGCGTCTCTTCGCCGAGCAAGCCCTTCTCAAAGAGCGGACGCGCCATGTCAACGGCGTGACCAGTGCCCAGTTGCGGCATCTGCATGACGAATTCAGTATTTGCTCGTCCAGCGAAATGCGCGCGCACAAGATCAGCACCATGACCGATCACCAACACCACTGGTGTGCATCCGACCGAACGTGCTGCATCAACAACGGCTTCCACCATCGGTCGGCCCGCCGCGTGGTGCATGACCTTCGGCAGATCACTCTTCATCCGCGTGCCCTTGCCGGCGGCAAGGACGATCACGCTGCGAGAGTAGGAGGCTGTGTGTGTATGGATGCTCATCGATTGGCATTTCAAGACCATCGATGAAGCTGAAGGAACTGGCCCGCCAGGATTCGAACCTGGGCAAGCAGGATCAAAACCTGCTGTGCTACCGTTACACCACGGGCCATTAGCGTCATCAATGATAGGTCGGGTTAGATGGTCGTATCAGGTGCGCGAGGCGCTTCTCCAGGGGTTCGTCAGTCCATACCCGTTTACGCGCTCATAAATGAGCATCGCGCGGGGTGCCAAACAATCTGGCGCGGACCGGGATCACCCTGGCCGCGGCACTCTCGAGGCTGGAGCAGGCGGTCATGCCGCAAATGCCTGCACCATGCGGCGCCTGACCCGTGTCAGTCACCGACGGCCCATTGCTGAGAGACCGGAAAGTGTAGCGGATCCAACGATTTCTGTGCTCATGGCGCACGAATCTCTATCCTCTGTCCCCATGAGCACCACGAATCCCGTGTCCCCCAAGCCCTCCATGAGCACCACCAACACCCTGGTTTCGCTCAACCCCGCCACTGGCGCGCCCGCAGGCACGGTTCAGATCACACCGCCCGCTGATATCGGACACATCGTTGCCCGCGCTCGGGCGGCGCAGCCAGCGTGGGGGGCCTTGGGGTTGGAAGCCCGCGTGGCCCTGATTCGCGCCGCAGTTCCGGATCTCAAGGCCGCGGCGGACCGGATGGGCGAATTGGTAACGCTCGAAATGGGAAAGCCACTCGCCGAAGCCAAGGGCGAGGTGCACTACGCCGTTGACATCCTCGGTGAAGAGCTCGATGAGATGCTGCAAGCGCTGCGCACCCAGACGCTGACGGACGCACGCACCGTCACGGCACTTCATCATGATCCATTTGGGGTCTGCGCAGCGATCACTCCGTGGAACTTTCCAATTCTCATGCCGCAGCAGTGTGTGATGCCGGCACTTGCAGCAGGTAACACCGTGGTCCTGAAGCCGAGTGAAGAGACCCCGCTCTGCGCGGCACTGTGGGCGGAGGTACTTGGTCGGCACTTACCGGCGGATGTTCTGCAGGTAGCGCAGGGCGCGGGCGATGTTGGCCGTGCGCTTGTCCTGAGTGATGTTGATCTCATCGTGTTCACTGGCAGCCGCGCCACCGGGATTCGCATCATGCAGGATGCCGCCCTTGGCTTAAAGCGCGTGATTCTTGAACTGGGCGGCAAGGATCCGTTGGTAGTGCTTGCCGATGCTGATCTTGACGCAGCGGCTGCATTTGCCGTGCAAAACAGCTTTCGAAACGCTGGGCAGGTGTGCGTCAGCACGGAGCGTATTTATGTTCAACGCGCAGTCGCTGATGCATTTGTCGAACGCGTCGTTGCGGGCACGCGTGCATTAATCCAGGGCGACGGAATGCGTGAAGGCACGATCATTGGCCCGATGGTCAATGCCAAGCAAAAGGAAAAAGTGGTTGCGCAAATCTCCAGCGCAGTACGTGCCGGCGCGCGCGTCTTGGCGGGCGGGCATGATGCGCCGGGCAACTTTATTCAGCCGACAGTTCTTGTTGACGTCGACCACACCATGGACATCATGCGTGACGAAACATTTGGCCCGGTGGCATGCATCATGCGCTTCGATACCGATGCCGATGCAGTTCGGCTTTCCAATGATTCGCCCTATGGACTTGGCGCGGCGGTCTTCGGTGCCGCGGCGCACGCGGAATTAGTCGGTCGCCAATTGACCGCGGGCATGATTGGAATCAACAAGGGATGCGGCGGCGCACACGGAACACCGTGGGTGGGTGCGCGGAACTCTGGTTACGGATTCCACAGTGGCAAAGCAGGGCATCGACAGTTCGCACAGGTGCGCGCCGTCAGTCATCCGGCGCCGGTCACCGCGCCATGATTTCGTCTGCTTGACCCAGGATGAACCGGATTCGAACCATGGCTCCCGGCTCAAGTGGAACCTTCGCGGCATGTGCTGCAACGCGCAGGTTGGCGCGGGTTCCTTCGCCGCCGCCCTCTGCCTCAAGAACGATGCTGCAGTCGAAATACCGGTCGCCGTGGATGAGAACTTCGCGAGACTGGGTGATTTGCGCAGGATGGATACCAACAAAGGGGAGCATGGGAAGGGAGAATAGTCGCTTCGATGGCACGACCGATCACCCCTGAACTTGTTCTCACCGGATACATGCGCGGTGCGTTTCCGATGTGCGAGCCCGAATCCGGGCGCGTGGAGTGGTTCACGTGTGACCCACGCGCGCTCGTTCCGCTTGACGATCGATTCCGTGTGGCGCAATCGCTGTCACGCGTGGTCCGTAGCGGACGATTCCAAGTGCGTGTTGACACGGCGTTCGAACAGGTGATGGCCAAGTGCGCGAGTGACCGCGGGCCGGACAATCGCAACTGGATCGGTCCTGAAATTACCGAGGTTTATTGCGAACTGCACCGGCTTGGTTTCGCGCATTCCGTGGAAGCCTGGCGCGACGGCCAATTGGTTGGCGGGCTCTACGGGGTGGCGCTGAAGGGCGCGTTCTTTGGTGAGAGCATGTTTAGCGTGCGCGGCGTTGGCACCGATGCCAGCAAGGTGTGCTTGGTGCACTTGGTTGATCGCCTGCGTCGAGGTGGATTTCTGGTCTGCGATAGTCAGTACGCCAACGACCACATGGCCCGGTTTGGGGTGTATGAAGTCTCCGCCAAGGAATATCTATCGCTTCTTGAGGACGCGGTGGAGACAGATGCCCGTTGGGATGTGGAAGGCGATCCGTTACAGGGTCGCTGAAGTGCGCACTGCTGGAGTGGCAATATCACGTAGGGCGGAACTGCAAGCGATGACCGTCAACGCCGCAAGTCGGGTCCGTGCGTTGCTTCGTCCACCAAGAGTCATGACTCGAGGAACGAACGTCACTGCCGCCCGGCTGGGGGCCGATGGCTCAGTGGTGTTCATGCGAATCTGTGTCTTGGCTGCGAGCATGGTGAGTTCGGAAGGATAGCCCTGTCTTCCGTACAGTCAATTGCTTCAGTTGCAACTTCTGTAGAGAGAAGGTGTTACGCCGGTAAAAATTGCCGGACAAGCCCTGATTTAGCGGATTATCAGACGTTAAACAGGAAGTGCGCCACATCTCCGTCGTGCATGACGTAGCTCTTGCCTTCGCTGCGCATGCGTCCGGCCTCGCGAATCAACTTCTCATTGCCGTGCTTTTCAAGGTCTGCCACGGAATAGATCTCGGCGCGAATGAAGCCGCGTTCAAAGTCGGTGTGAATGACGCCGGCCGCTTGTGGGGCAGTGGAGCCCTTCAAGATTGTCCACGCGCGAATCTCCTTCGGGCCAGCCGTGAAGTAACTCTGCAGGCCGAGCAGCTCGTAGGCAGCGCGCGCCACAGAGTTGAGCGCGGGTTCATTCATGCCAAGACCGGCAAGCATCTCGGTGCGATCGGCCTCAGTGAGTTCAGAAAGTTCGCTCTCAATCTTGGCGCACACCACCACCACGTTGCCGCCGTTGGCCTTGGCGTAGTCGCGCACTTTTTGCACCAGTGGACCGGTTCCGTTGGGATCCTTCTCGTCAACGTTGGCTACAAAGAGGACCGGCTTGGCGGTGATCATTCCCAGGGAGCGCAGGATGCGGCGTTCCTCTTCCTCAAGTTCCAAACTTCGGATCGGATTCGATGTATCTAGGCAGGATTTGCATTTTTGCAGCACCGCGCCACGGGCGATCGCTTCCTTGTCACCGCTGCGCGCCAGGCGCTGCGCCTTGTCCAATATATTTTCTACCACCTGCATATCCGCCAGCATCAACTCGGTTTCGATGGTCCCGATATCGCGCAGCGGATCGACCGATCCCTCAACGTGGATGATGTCTGCGTCTTCAAAGCAGCGGACTACGTGAAGGATGGCATCCACCTCGCGGATGTGGGTCAAGAACTTGTTGCCAAGGCCTTCGCCCTCGCTGGCTCCGCGGACGATGCCGGCAATATCCACCAGGCGGATGATGGCCGGCAGGATCTTCTGGCTCTCAATGTGGTGGCGCAGAATCCCGAGCCGTTTGTCCGGCACGGTGATCACTCCGACGTTCGGCTCGATGGTGCAGAACGGATAGTTCGCAGCCTCGATTCCTGCCGCCGTGAGGGCGTTGAAAAGCGTGCTCTTTCCGACATTCGGTAGACCGACAATTCCTGCGTCCATAGGGGGGAGAATGGTACGCTCTGCGAGTCAAGATGTCCCGCCCGCGGGGACCCGCACGGCAGGACGCTGCGCGGATCGTGGAGCCTCGCTCCACAACGCAGATTCACCACGGTCAGGACGACCAATGGCTTCGGAATCGGAATCGGATCGCCCATCGTCACTTCGTGGCACCTCCATGTTCGAGCGGAGGATGCTTGTCGTTGGCATTGTCTTTGCCGTGGTACTTGGCGGGATGGCAGCGCGGCTCTTCAGTCTCACTGTGGTCATGGGAAGTCAGCAGCGCGCACTGGCGGACAGCCGGCTCGACCGCAGCACGCTGCTTCCAACCGTCCGTGGCTCGATCAAGGACCGCAAGGGTCGTGTATTGGCGGCGAGCGTGCCCAGTTACGACGTGGCGATTTTTTATCCCGCCATCAACGGCGCGTGGGCTGATACACGAGCGATCGCTGCTGCAAAGAAAGCAGCTGGTCGCGCGGCGTGGAATCGCCTGGGACCCGCCGAGCGCGAAGAGCGCATTCAAGCGCAGCGACAAGAGCTAGCAGCGGAACTTGAGTCAGTGTTGAACGAGGTTGCAACCGCCTGTCACATGACGCGCGATGAGTTGTCCGCAGAGATGGGTTCGGTGCGCATGCACGTGGAGAAGAAGGCGAGCGCTGTGTGGGAGGCGCGGCTTGAAATTGACCGCGCCAAGTACGGCGAGGATGCCGAGGAGCAGTTTGATGCGCAGCCGATCGCGGAGCAGAGCGAGGCGCATGTTGTGAAATCAGGCATTGAAACCGCGAGCGCTTTCGTACTGCGCAAGCTTGCAGACGCACATCCCGGGACGATTGAAGTGCAGGACAGCACGCGCCGCGTGTATCCGTGGGCTTCAGCGCGGATTGACTTGGATCGCTCCAGCATGCCGCGACCGCTACGAGGCGGAACACTGAAACTTGATGTCCAAGGTATCGCCGATCACGTGATCGGCGGTGTCCGCGATGAAGTGTGGCGTCAGGATCTTGAGCGTCGACCATTTCGCACCGTTGGTTCCGCGGGTGATGTTGCAGTTGACTTAGGCGGCTACCGTCCTGGCCACGACATGGTTGGCAGTTATGGAATCGAGCGCACCTATGAGGATCTTCTTCGTGGCATGCGCGGTCGCACCATGCAGCGCCTGGATACCAATGAGACATCGCGAACCGATCCGGTGCTTGGATCAGACTTACAACTGACGCTCGATATTGCTTTGCAGGCCCGCGTGCAGGCGCTGTTCATGCCAGAAGTCGGACTCGCGCGCGCGCAGCAGTGGCACTACGGCTGGGA
>CALQCP020000102.1 GCA_943329105.2 Chitinophaga pinensis
AACGCTTCGAATTCTGGAAGCGAGGCAACGAACTCATTCCACGCCGCATCGGTGCGTGGCGGGAAGAATTCGAAACTGGCGGTCATTCCGTCCCGGGCAAGGACATCGCGGATATGCATGCAGACAGTCTAGGGTGCCCCGACCCGGGAGTTACACTTCGCCGGATGCCCGTTCATGCACGAGTTCCGCGACCGACGGCACAGCGCCTCAGCCTGTACCTCCGCGAGTTGGAGCGAATCGAAGCCATGGAACAATTGACGGTGAGTAGCCGGCAGCTTGGAGAGTCGGTGGGTGCGGCTGACGCTCAGGTTCGTAAGGATCTGGGAATCATTGGCCATTCCGGGGTTCCGGGGATCGGCTACCGCGTCGGGGCGCTGGCAGAAGTAATTCGCGAGGTGATCGGCGTGCACAAACAATGGCGTGCCGCATTAGTGGGCGCTGGCAACATTGGGCGGGCGCTCGCCGCGCATCGCAGTTTCCATCAGCAGGGATTTGAGATTGTGGCAGTGTTTGATGCTTCAGCGGCGGTGGTTGGCCGCACTGTGGCACAACTGCGTGTCAGGCCGATGAGTGACTTGGCCGCCACGGTGGCGCGTGAAGACATTGGTATTGGAATCATTGCTGTGCCACCGGAATCTGCGCAAGAGGTCGCCGACGATTTAATAGACGCGGGCGTGCGCGGCATCTTGAACTTTGCGCCGCGACTTCTCAGTGTTGGCGATCGTGTGTCCATGGTGAATGTGGATTTTCGCTCGGCGTTGGAGCATCTTGTTCATGATGTTTCCCAGCGCGATATGGCGGATATTGCAGCGGCTGAAAGCAAGCCGGTGATTCGGCGTGGGCGCCGACGGGGGGCCGCATGACTCCGCGCCGCGCATCGTTCGCGCTGCTGGCTGCTGCGGTGACGTGGTGCGGTATCGCGTTGCCTGGATGCAGTGCGACGCTGGTGCCACCCGATGGATTGACGGACGCGCGCGTGCAGGCAGTGGAATTGCAGCGCCGTGTCAAGGAATTGGAGGGAAGCACCGCCGAATTGCAGGCACAGTTGGCTGCCGCGCAGGAGCAACTTGCCCAAGCGAACGCGGTCGGCGCTACTGACCGTGAGGTTGCCGAGGCGACCCCGCGCATGGTGACGTTGGCATTCGCGGGAGGTTCCGCGGAATGGGCGCCGGTGCCAGCCGCGGCTGTGACATCGCCGGCCGCGGCCGTGACATCGCCAGCCGCCGCCGTGACATCGGGCGGCTGCGAGCCTTCGCGCCATGCCTTGGTGCGGGTGGCGGTTGAACCTCGTGATGGACTTGGTCGCGTGCTGCAAGTGGCGGGGCGATGCGAAGTGACAGTGGCGATTGTCGACCCGGCTGGCAAGGTCTTTGAGCTTGGCCATCGTGCCATTGCCCCCGGCGAGTTGCGTGCGGCATGGCGCGCGGCATTCATGGGGACGCACTATTCATTGGAAATTCCGGTGTTGGTTCCTGCCTCGGCGCCGCCCAAGGTGGCTTGGACCGTGGCAGTTTCATGTACGGATGGTTGGACTCGGCAGACCTTCCGAACATCCGGCGCGGTGGCGGCGCCGCGGGAGTGATGGGTACGATGTTTGCCATGCGATCTGTGAGCAATCGACCCATGCGGCACATGCCACACATGAAGGTGGCATTGATGGTCGCCGGCGCGGCAGGCGTCTTGTTGATTGCCGCTGGTTGCACCAAGCCGCTGTTTCCAGAGAGCGCGCCGCGCACGCAGTTTGAGAAATTTGACGCGATGCGGACCGGGGCAGCCCCAAAGGATGAGCCGGATGTGTTTGGCACCCCCCAGCCAGCACTGCGCGCCCGATTGACGCCAAAGACCACAGAATCTTGAACCAAGGCGACGGGGTCGGTCGATGAATTGGTGGGAGACGCGCGATGGAACGCGCGATTCATAGTGAACACGGACGTTGAGCACCTCGGAAATCTTCAGTTTGCTTCAAACGCGGGTTCGCCAAGCGGGGTGCGTGACGGCGTGCCCACGAGTGGCGGCATGCTGAACGCAGGCGGTGCGTCGAGCCGTGACGCCGTACCGAACACAGCCGGCACTCGAGGGCCGCTACCGAGGTCGTTCGTTGTCTGGACCGCCTTCGCCGTAGCGTGCGCCGCCAGCATTGGAATTTTGTGGATCACCGCGCCAGTGCGTGGTGTCAACAATCTGCATACGTCCCACGACATGCGCGAGCCCCCAGTGGCGTCAAACATGCCAGTAGTCATCAACACCACCCCGCGTATCGCCCCGCGCGATACCCCGATGGCGCACGGTCAGTGGCAGGCGATTGTTGTCTACGACAGCGGATCGCCTGCTGGTGACGTGGCCGCATTGGAACGCCGACACTTGGATGCGGGGCTTTCTGGACTCGGCTATCACTTTGTGATTGGCAATGGCCAAGGGATGGAAGATGGGCAAGTGGCGGTCGGATTTCGGTGGGAGCGACAGTTGCCGGGTGCTCACGCCAATGCAGCCATGTGCGCGCCCTGGCCCCTCCGGGCGCATGAAGCGCCGCTTTCCGCCACTGATCTGAATCGGAAATCCGTGGCGATCTGTTTGGTGGGTAACGGTGAACGCCGTGCGTTCACCGATCAGCAGACCCGCCAACTGTTGAATCTGGTGCGGGCACTGCAAGCCGAGTTAGGAATTGGTGCACATGCGGTGTTTTTTCATAGGGAATTGTCCCCCACATTGAGTGGATTGGGCAAGTTTGGTCAGTTACAGCCGGGAACCTTCCGCGCGCAACTTCTCCCGTAGTTCATTGGTGCCACTTCTCGCCTGTGATTGCCTCCAAGGATGTCCCGAAGTTCAATTTCCCGCCAATCTGTTGGACAATATCGAAATATTGCAGCCTATTAGTCGTTTTGCTACCCTCTCTGCGCCGCCTTGCCCCCTAGCGGGGGTCACGTCTTGACGGCATCGGTGCCCACCGTGCCCCCTCGGTTGGTGCGCTCTCCCTTCTGGAGGATTGGGACACGGGGTGTGTTTGACTGCGAGTACCTATGTTCATGTCTATGTCACCCGCCATTCCCGCAGAACTATTCGGCTACAAAGTGGTCGACAAAGTCGGCGAAGGTGCGGCAAGCGTTGTCTATGCAGTGATGGATCCAAAGTCGCGCCAAGTGATGGCGTTGAAGCATGTGATCCGCCGTACAGAGAAGGATCAACGGTTCATTGATCAGATTGTTCAGGAGTACCAAGTGGGCTCCAAACTTGATCATCCGAACATTCGCGGTATCACTAACTATCTGAAGAATCAGAAGTACATGTTTGGTGCAGTGCTCGACGCTGCATTGCTCATGGAGTTGGTTGACGCCACCACGCTGGATTTGAGCCCAAGGCCTTCCGGTGTGAACATTGCCAAGTATTTCGCGCAGGCCGCGCGCGCGTTGGGGCACATGCACGAGCGTGGATTTGTCCACGCTGACATGAAGCCATCCAACATGATGATTTGCGAAGATGGGACCGTTAAGGTCATCGACCTTGGTCAAGCATGTGCGGTGGGCACGGTGAAGAAGCGCATTCAAGGAACGCCCGGGTACATCGCTCCGGAACAGGCGCATCGCCAAGAGATCAACGCGCTGACAGACATCTATAACCTCGGCGCAACCCTGTATTGGGTGTTGTTGCGTGAGGAAATTCCATGCGCGCTTCCTTCGCGTAATGGCAAGGTGGGCAGTGCAATTGCCCCGGCAAGCATTCGTCTGCCGCGACCGTTGCACGAGCAGGATCCGCGAATTCCTAAGGAATTCAACGACATTGTCATGCACTGCATTCAGGTTGCCCCTGAGGCCCGTGCGCAGTCGATGGAGATGCTGGCGGAGCGGCTCGATGCCGTTGCGGAGCATTGCCAAAAGACCCGTGCTGGTGCAGCGCTGGAGGGATTCCTCTCTGATTCCGGCGCCCCGGACCGCGCGTACGACAGTCATCCATCACGAGGCGGTTAAACACGATGACACCACGCGTCGCTTGCGATTCGTGGTTCCGTCAAAGTGTGTGGATGGGCGGTCACACGCGTTGCATGATGTTGAGTGCGCTGCTGGCTGGCGCGGCGCAGTGTCATGCACACGGCGTAGCGGGTATTGATCCGCCGCCGTCGGCGCGAGCCACTGCTAAAGATTCCCCCAGTATGGAAATTGATTCACCTGACGCGCTGCGTGCGCTTGAGGCGCGCGTTCGTGCGCTCGCGGTGAAGGTTCGCCCAGCGGTGGTGGGCATTGTGTTTACTGATGACCAGGGTGTTGAACTTGGATCAGGCAGCGGCACGATCATTTCTACTGATGGCTGGGTGTTGACGGCGGGGCATGTTGCGCAGCAGCCGGGGCGCAAGGCATCAGTGTTGCTTGCCGATGGCACGGCGTTGACGGGGGTCACTGTGGGGGCACACTTTGGACCCGACGGCGATGTTGGGTTAGTCAAGGTTGCCACCGGTGGACGAGTACTTCCCATTGTTCCCATGGGGGCGTCGGCTTCGTTGGCAACGGGTGATCCGATCGTCGCATTTGGTCATCCGCTGGGGCCGGAGCGATCGCCGTGGCGGCCGCCACCGTTGCGGTTTGGTCGGGTGATTGGTCGCGATGGTTGGCGGTTGGCGATTGATGCGCCGCTCAGTCCTGGTGATTCCGGCGGGCCGGTCTTCAACCTCGATGGTGCGCTGGTTGGCGTCAATAGTGAGGCTTCTGAGCGTCCCGATCTCAATATGGCTGCGACCGCTGAAAGTGCGAACGCTCGTATGGACACTATGCGCGAGGGGCTTGCCACTGGCGCTTACTTAGCGGATCCGACCAAGGATCCAGTTACGGTGGCCGCCGAGCTCCGTTCGGGTGCGGATGATGGTGAGGATGCCGCTCCGAATGACGGCAACGAGGCGCGCGCGGGGGACACCACGTACGCACGCAAGGAGCAGGCGGATCGGCACGCCAACACGCTGGAGATGTTGGCCGCGCTCACCGACCCGTATGCAGATTCCATCGTCAGCATCATTGTTGATTCGCGTGATGCGTGTTACGGCGTTGTCATTGACGACGAAGGCCATGTGCTTACCAAGGCGAGCGAATTGGGAACAGGTGCGCGCCGCATTGATGTGCTGCTGGGCGACGGTCTTTCAGTGCAGGGCAAGCGCCTGGTCGTGGACAGCGCGCTGGACTTAGCGATTCTGGAAACTGGCATCACTGACGTCACACCGGTTGCGTTTGACTTTGACACGGAACCCGAACTCGGGGACGCGGTGATTTCGGTTGGCCGCGGTATGGCACCGCTTGCTCTGGGATTTCGTGGACTTGGTGTGTATGTATCGGGCGGGTCAGACGGCGCAAGTCGCGCGTACTTGGGTGTTGCCATGCGCCAGCCGACTGACGAGGAACGTGCGAATATTCCAGGTGGAATTGGGCAAATCGTCACGGCGGTCATGCCCGGGTCCGGTGCGGCGGAGGCAGGCATGGTGGATGGTGATGTGATCCTCCGCATTGATGGCGTGGTAGCGGCAACGCCGGAATCAGCTGCTTCACCGATTCGTTCGCATGCTCCGGGAGAGCAAGTGAGCGTGGAATGTATGCATAGCGGCGAGCGCCGCACTGTATCGATGCGAATCTTGCGCCCGCCGTTTGGTGAGCAGCGCGTTGCGTTGGCGGGCGGGGCGATCTTGAGTCGTCGCGCTACGGGATTTGGCGAAGTGATTCAGCACGATTCGATTGTTGCGGCGCAGAACATGGGTGGACCAGTAGTGGATAGCAGCGGCCGGGTGGTTGGTTTGAACATCGCGCGCGCCGATCGCATGAAGACGTATGCGTTGTCAGCGAAGCGAGTGCGCGCTTCCATCGAAGCAATGCTGGCACGCGTGCAGGCTGGTGACATCATGCCGCCGGATGATCCATCGGTTGGGCTGCCGGTGGTGGAGTTTGCGCCTGATGGATTTGCGCGGCTTGGCGTGAACAACGGGCGCGCCCTGGGTCCTACGAATGCGGTCATGTCCAAGGAGAAGGACAGCGAGAAGTTGCTGGGCGGATGGGGTGATGCTGACGACGTCGCGGTGTGGAAGGTGCGCCTTCCCGCTGCGGGGCGGTACGACATCGTGCTTGATGTCCAAGGCCTGAGCGGGGGCAAAGTGGATGTGTTCTTCGGCGATGACCTGATGACGATGCAGGTTCCACCTTCGCGTGACTTTGGGCTGTTGCGGGTGGGGGAGTCAGTATCGAGTGTTGCCGAGGAACTGCTGGTGCGCATACAGCCGCTCGGGCGCCCGAATGGCCCCCTGATGTTGCTGCGCGGAGTGGTGATTCAGCGCACCGATCAGTTACGCATGGCGGAAGCAGCGATGCCGCTCTTACGATGGAAAGACTTTGAACGATTCAAGCGCGAGTGGATGCGCGAAGAGCGCCGTAAGGAGCGCGAGGCGGCTCGTGAAAAGATGAAGTCAGAGATGAAGACCGGCGCCGGCGTCAAGGCAGAGCCGGGCGCTGGGAATTCCAACCAGGAGCAAGGCAGACCATGAGTGGCATGAATGTTTCGGAGAAGTGGGATCGACGATTCTTGGAGCTCGCTGAGCAGATTGCCGGCTGGTCAAAGGATCCAAGCCGCGGCGTGGGTGCCGTGATCGTCAGTGCAGCGCGACAGATTGTTGCCACGGGCTTCAATGGACTTCCGCGTGGAGTGGATGACTTACCAGAGCGCCTAGAGCGTCCGGTGAAATACGACTTTGTGTGTCACGCCGAGTTGAATGCCATCATTCAATGCGCACGCAATGGAGTGAGCCCGGTGGGGAGCACCGTCTATACGAGCTTTAGTCCGTGTGTGCAGTGCACGTTGGCCATTGTGCAGGCTGGGATTGTTCGCGTGGTGACCTATGAGTACGGCGGAGATGGCGACGAGCATTGGCAGGTGAGTTTCGCCAAGGCAAGGGCCGTGATGCGTGAAGCAGGGGTGGAGTATCTGGCGTTGCGGAAGTAGGGCGTCGCATCCGCTGCGTGCCTACATACGCTCCGGCGCGGTGATGCCCAAGAGCCCAAGCCCGTCCTTCATCACGTGCTTACTGATTGCACAGAGGCGCAGGCGGCTCGCGCGGAGGGCTGGATCTTCGCACTTCAGTACCGGGCATTGCTGATAGAAGCCGTTGTAACTGGTGGCGAGACCGTGCAGATAAGCGCACAGCCGGCTTGGGTCAAGGTGTTGCGCCACTTCACGAACGACGTGTGGATAGCGCAGGAGCGTCAGGGCAAGTTGCCGCTCCGCCGGCTCGGCCACGCTGATTGCGGGGCGCGGCGGCGCGTGCGCGGCAGCATCAAGCGCTTTGCCAAGAATGCTGGCCATGCGCGCGTGTGCGTACTGCAGGTACGGGCCAGTGTCGCCTTCGAAACTCACCATTCGGTCAAGGTCAAAGACGTAGTCACGCGTGACATCTGAACCGAGATCGGCATATTTCACCGCAGCAATTCCGACCGCGCTACCGATGGCGGCAAGGTCGGCGTCAGACATACCAGCGGTCGGCGCGTTGGGATCCGTTGATCGAGCGCGGACTTCGCGGGTGCCGCGTTCGATCGCTTCGTCAAGCAGCGCTTTCAGTGTGACATTTTAACCACTGCGCGTCTTGAGCGGCTTCTTGTCAGCACCAAGGACACTGCCAAATGGAACATGCACCAGCTCGGCTTCAGTGCCGTCAGCAAGTTTGTTCCAACCAATCATTCGGACAGCATCAAATACGTCCTTGAAGTG
>CALQCP020000103.1 GCA_943329105.2 Chitinophaga pinensis
CCATCCCCCCACATCCTCATCCGCAAATCAGCCGGCCCGCGTGCGTTCGCCAAGTACAAGGCGTACGTGTCCGGCACACGTTGGGAACTTGCCATCAGCGGCCGCTGGAGCGAGTCGCCATACCACTCGGGCCACATCGCCTACTACGTGCGGCGCATTGCGGGCGGCGTTTGGCTCATGAAGTCGGTCGAGCGCAACGCCGACCTTGACCACGTCACCGAGGAGGACATCGAGGAAGGCGCCCTGAACGACGACCAGCTCCAAGCCCTGTGGGGCCGAACCCTGGAGGAAGCCCAGAACGAAGAGTTTGTAGAGCTCGTAGCCGCATGGCTCGATGCCCCACGAAAGACGCTCACCATTGACGCCGCAAAGACGCTGTACGAGGCGCTGCGCACGCATGACGCCATTATGGTTAGCGAGCCGGACGATGACGGACTGCTGGAAGAGTGATGGGTTCCGCGGATTGGTGTGCAGGTCCAGCTCAACCCGCCGGGCCACCTCCGCTTCCTTCCAACCCGATGCCGCGGTACCCTTTCTCAGGTGATCACCCTCCCGGAAGTCCTCGCTGAACTTCGCAGGCTCCAATCGGAGCTCGCGCAACGTCACGTTGCCCGCATTGGAGTCTTCGGCTCGATGGCGCGCGGCGAGGCAACGCCACAGTCGGACATCGATGTCTTGGTCGAAATGACAGACGAGGGCGACTTGTTCGATCTTGTCTCCGTCAAGACTCTGCTCGAGCGCACCTTTGAGCAGTCCGTCGACGTTGTACCAGTCGGCGGCCTGAAGCAGGACGTCCGCGATGTCATCCTTCGGGAAGTGCGATATGCCGCGTAACGATGCGGCACGGCTGGGGGACTGCCCTGCCCCCAGACGCATGAGCGCCAGGGGGCGTAGATGGTGGATACAGGTTGAAGTGCGCGCCCCGGGCCCGGTCACTCAGCCCCGCCGCCGCTGTTGATGGGGTGTCCACGCTTCGAGTGGAAGTCCATTCCAAGCGCCAATGTGGGCAGACCTACTTTGATTCAACCCCGGCGCTTACGACCGAACCGTGCGAGTCCACATCCAAACAGAAGTGCCACGCCGGATGGCGTTGGGACGGTGGTGTAATTCAACGTGAACGTCGCTCCGGGCTGTTGTAAGACCACACCCGACATGTCGATCGTCAGCGCGTTGTTCACGAACGAGAGATCCGAGGCACTCAAATTTGCGACATTGCTTGAGGATCCAAAGGTGAATGCAGAAAATGCCATCGAGGCCGGAATGCTCAATGTGAACTGGTTGGATCCGAAAAACGTCCATTGGACAATCGTCCCGGGCGGGCCGCCTCCGGAGTCGAAGGACAAGACCATCGAACTTTCGCGGAAATCAATACTGAAGGCAGCCCAGAGTTCACCAGGATTGCTCGACCAGTAATACTCAACCAACGCGGAACTCACCAGGAACGACGAAGCGTCACGGGTGGAGCTGCCCTCCAACCAAGTGAATTGCGCGGGTTGACCCACAAGCCCCGCTTGCGACTGACATGCGAGCATGCTGGCGCACAAAACGACCGTATACCCGCCAAATTGAAAGCGATTCATACCTTGCCTCCTCCTCGATGTGCATAGCGAATTTCAGCGCAAGACAAACTCTGCAGGAGTGTCTTATCAAAGGGTACCCCCGAATCGGGCAAGCGCAAGTGGCTTACTTCACCGCCGAGATAGAAATCCGCCGCAGTCCAGGCTGGTACCAAATGGTGCGAGCATGTAACCATGAGCATCCAATCAATGCATCAACGCCAACCATCTGGAGCATTGCTGCTGCAGCACCCGAAAGCAGCCCAAATCGTTCTGTAAATCGCACGCCACCCAGTCCAACCTCGGCCCGCCACGCGGCGGAGTCGATCGCGCCGATAATCGGGTTAAAGTCGATGATCCGACCGTCCGGAACTCCGCCTTCAACCAGTTGCTCCCTGAGTACGTACCCGAACTGCGCACCAGTATCGAAAAGACAGCGCGCCGAGTGGGCACCGATCCGTGCCTGCACCATTGGTATGCCCATCAAACTCTCAAACTCAATGGTCGTTGCCTCCGGATGGACATTCGCGTCGCCAATGCGAAACTCACCCGCTGGACCATCCCAACACGAGTCCTGCGCATTAAGTAGGTCCGTTCCAATCATGCCAACAAACGGGCTATCGACGTGCGTCTGGATTTCCGGAATGCCTACTGGACCGAACTGCTGCGGCACATCGCGCCGCACCCCGCCCCACGTGATGTGACCCGGGGTACCGAACGTGGCAGGAGATCCGGTGTCCACAAGCCACCGGCCTTCGGGAAGGTCGACGAACATGTGGTGAGCGCAGTAGATGAGTGGGATGGTGGTCATGGTTGTCCAAGATTAGTGTGCAGGTCCACACCAATCATCAACCCCCATTCGACTGCTCCCCCACCCCATCTTCAAACAACCGCAAGTACGGATCAAACCGAAATCGCCTGTTGCGCGCGTGCCCCGTGATCTCGGTCAGCAATCCGATTGCAACGAGTCGATTGACCACGCCGTTCGCGCCAGCGGGAGTGATGTCAAGCCACTCGCGCACGGTGGCGACTGAAACGATCGGCTGATCGAACAGCTTCTCCATGACTCGATGTGCGCTGCCGGCTCCGCGGCCCATGGTGTCTGCGATCTTGCTTCGGTACTCCTCGCGCATGGCCAGAATCGCCTTCGCGGTGGCAGCTGCCTCTTGGCTCACTTCGAGCACGCCCTGCAGGAAAAACTCAATCCACCCTTCCCAATCGCCGCGCGTGCGCACGGCTTGCAAGTGCTCGTAGTACTCGCTTCGGTGTCGCTTGAAGTGATGCGAGAGGTACAGCACCGGTTGTGAGAGCAACCCACGGCTCGTCAGTAGGAATGTGATTAACAACCGACCAACTCGACCGTTGCCATCTAAAAATGGATGAATCGTTTCGAACTGCACATGCGCAATAGCAATCTGCACCAGTGGTGGCAGCGAGCTTGGCGAATTGAGAAACAGTTCAAGTTCGCTCATCGCTTGCAGCATCTCGTGCGGCGGCGGGGGCACGAACGATGCATTTCGAATACTGCAACCTGCGGGACCGATCCAATTTTGTGATCGGCGGAACTCTCCAGGGGTCAGGTTTCCGCCGCGTACATCGCGCATGAGCTCGGCGTGGATCTCACGAATCAGCCGCACCGAGATGGGAAGCTGATCAAGTCGCGCCAGGCCGTGCTGCATGGCACGCACATAGTTCACAACCTCGCCAACATCGCTTGGCGTATGGGGGTCGAACAATTTCGCTTCCGCAGCCAGAACATCCTGCAGCGAACTCTGTGTTCCTTCGATCTGACTGGAGAGCACCGCCTCCTTTCGGATGTACATGAAGACAAAGAGCTCCGGACTTGGAAGCATCAGCGCTGCACCATCAAGCAATCCCAGCGCGTGATCCGCCTGAGAGAGGAGCGCTCGCACATTGCTGGTCAGGTCAATGGCTGGTACCGGCGGAAGTGGGTTCGGAATGAACGCCTGATAACCCTTCGGCTGCTCAATCATCCTGCCGGATCTGGTGCTTGGTGAGTTTGCCATGGGCTGAAACTGGCTCCTTAATAAACTGTCAGTTTATTATAGCGCGGAATCTGCTCCATGTGCAACTGAATCTGCAACTTCTGCATGAATACCAATGCCCCAGGATCAGTACCTCTGGGCCTTGAGGTTCGCCGGATTCATCGACTCGAGTTTCAGAGGCACCGCGAACCACGCAGCTCTACGCCGCGTGATGCTGAATGGCCACAAGACCGTTCGGAGCTCGCGCAACGTCAGGTTGCCCGCATTGGAGTCTTCGGCTCGATGGCGCGCGGCGAGGCAACAGCGCAGTCCGACATTGATGTGTTGGTCGGACTGAACCTACCCACCAATCATCAACCCCCATTCGACTGCTCCCCCACCCCATCCTCAAACAACCGCAAGTACGGATCAAACCGGAACCGCCTGTTGCGCGCGTGCGCACCGTTTGCAAGTGTTCGTAGTACTCGCTTCGCTGTCAGCGCCGCCTACGTGCGCCCGCAAGACCGACGAAGCCAAGAAGAGCGAGAGCACCTGGAGCAGGAACCACCGCATACAGCGATGTGTGGTCCAAGACGGACCAGATCCGGCTGTTGGTCAAGTTGGCACTGTCGATTACGAGTCCCCAGCTGCCAACAAACTGTGAGAGATTGCCGTCCGTGACGCCGTTGGCCGCCGCAAACGCATCCCAAGATCCTTGGTAATTCCCCTGCTGCTGTGCTCCAGCTGAGATGACATTGATGCCCTTGGTCCAAACACCCAACACTGGGTCAAAGTATCCCAACTGCAGTTCACCAGCATTGATGATGTCCGCCAGTGTCCATCCGTATGTGTCGTAGTTCTGGTAGCCGGCGACAATGATGTTTGGGTCGAATGTCAATTCCAGTGTGTACGCGTCGGTCGGCAACCGCCCTGCACTGTCCAGGGACCCGGTCGCTGCAATGCCCGAAATCTTGAGCACGTCGCTGCCGAGGGTGTTCCAGGGGCCAGAGTCGGGAAGTGATCCACCACCTGGTTGCTCCGCACTGGTCGAGCTGCCGTAAAATTCGAACTGCGTAGCTGTTCGCCACTGCATCGAGACGGTTGTGGCTGAGGAGGCTTGACCGGCCCGAATCCAAGCGGAGGACCCGAACTGAGGTCGAGCAGTGCCAATGATCGGGGTCGTGGTGCTCTCTCCCACGGCAAGGGTTGTTCCGAGGACGGTGCTGCCGATCCCTGCGTAACTGCTGCCCGATGCGCGCGCCCAGGTCACTGCGGTGCCAAAGACGTTCGCCTGATTGGAATTATCTGCAATCGCGGCAACCGTGCCCGCCCGAGCCACCGTGGGTGGGGCCGGAAGCGTGTACGGGGGCGGAACCGTTGATGAATCCCAACCGGCGCATGTGACACTGGTTGCGGACGCCGCGAGGGCAAAGCTGAGTACCGTGTTGATCGAAGGCATTTGTAAGGCTCCACAAGTGGATCAGTAACCATCAGCGACCGAAAGTCGCCGACTTTTCCTTACAAACGCAATCGGAGCGGTCAACCCATCACGAATTCTCCCGAATCTCGGAATTCCATGACGATCGTGCGCCAACCGCTCCCACCAATTCACCCCCGCCGCCGCCTTGCAGCGACCACACCGGCAAGACCCATCAAAGCCACCGCGCCCGGACTCGGCACAACATCACCAATCAACGTCATCTGGATAGTCGGGTTGTTGCCTTCGCCGTCCAGCGTGGTCACATATGCGTTGGTGTTTACCGCAAACGTAGTGTTCGCTCCGTCGTAGAGAAAGTCCGATGCAATGGTGTAGTACGCGCTGTTGTAGGAAAGCTCAACGCTGCCTGCGCCCGTTCCCAGTCGGCTCCACTCGCCAGCCATGACAACAGTGCTGGTGAAGGTGCCGCCTTGTGAAACGCCACCGCTGCCGCCGCCATCAAACACCAGCGCCCAGTGCAACTGACCATTGCGCATCACTTGCGTTTGTGAGATGAACGACTCGCCTCCGGGCGTGGCACCAGCCACAACGCCGCCTTCATAGGCAACGCGCCAAGTGGAAGTCAAATTGGATCCGCCAAAGGTCAGCGTGTAC
This sequence comes from Chitinophaga pinensis, assembly GCA_943329105.2. Classification (GTDB taxonomy): domain Bacteria; phylum Planctomycetota; class Phycisphaerae; order Phycisphaerales; family SM1A02; genus UBA966. The sequence goes on from CALQCP020000103.1 coordinate 5,634, forward strand.
GGCGATTTGTACGTGCTATCCACCGGATCAAACGCGGCCGCGGTGAAATTCAACGTGGCGTCGCCAATGGTCACCGCTGCAGAGACATTTTGGAAGTTGGATCGATATCCAAATTCGTCAGTTTGAACCTCGCCACTCACCGATGCCCGAACAGTCAGGTCATTGGCGTAGTTGTAACGAGCGTTACTGAAGGTTCCGCTCGTGCCAGTCAGCGTGGTGGTGGTTCTCCGCCACGGCTGAGTGATCTCAGCAAAGGTGTTGCTCACCAACATCAACGCAACCGCTGCGCTGGCCAATGAAATGCTGCTGGTCACGCCATTGCGCAATGACGAACCGGGGCGGGGGGCGGACACATTCTCAAGGGATGACGCGATCATGGGAAACTTCTGAGTCGGGACGACTCGACAAGGGCTTGCCACAAATTCTTGCTTTGCAAGGGTGGTCAATTCGAAACAAAAGAAATGACAGCCGACTTTGTAACGCCACTCGTTAGACCAAGGGGGTCCACGAGTGTTTGTCGTGTTTCATTGAAACACTTGATCGGTGCGAATATGCGCGCGATATCCGTGCACGCCATCACGCAATCTCGTTTTCAATAAACTTTGTTCGATGATGTGCCCGCACGCGCCTGAAATGCCAACATTTCTATGATTATCAGCATGCACGACCACCCCGCCATCTTGCGAGCAATTCTCAGTGGTTACGCATTGCACAGCAAAGGGGCCATCGACGCACATCCAACCGCGCCCAACGCACAAACGCCCCCAGACGCGTGAGCGTCTCACCGCAACTTCAAGCTCACCAGCGCCACAATCGCCAGGGTGATGGCGATCAGATAGAACCGCCCCACCACCTGCGTTTCTTTCCAGCCGGCTTGCTGGAAGTGGTGATGTGCGGGCGCACACAAGAGAATCCTTCGCCCCTCGCCGAAACGGATGCGCGTGAACTTGAACCACCCCACCTGCATGATCACACTCAGCGCCTCTAAGTAGAAGACGCCGCCGATCAATACCAAGAGCGCCTCTTGCCGCACGCATACGGCAATGGTTGCCAGCAACCCGCCCATGGCAAGGCTGCCGGTATCGCCCATGAATATCTGCGCGGGCGCAACGTTAAACCAGAGGAATCCAAGACACGCGCCGGCCATCGCGCCAGCAATCACCATCAGTTCACCGCTGCCTGGCACGTACGGCACCATCAGAAAGTAACTGGCGCGCTGACTGGCTGAAATCCACGTGAGCACCATCATGGCAAACGCCGCAATCAAGAGCGTTCCACCCGCAAGGCCGTCAAGACCATCCGTGAGATTCACTGCGTTTGAAGTGAACGCAATCATGAATGAGCCAAGCAACATGAAAGTGATCAACCCCATCTGCCAGACGCCAGGGGCAAGTTCGAGCGGTTGAATCACACCCTCAGTGGGCGCAGGTAAGTACGTGCGTTGGAATGGAAGATTCAGTACGTGCGCGTCCGGCACCGTGGCAGCATTCCAGATGAACCAACTGGCAATCACGCCGATACCAAACTGAAACACCAACTTCTCCCACGCCAGCAAACCATCGCGACTGCGCTTGCCACCGTTGCGCTTGTCGCGCGCGGCCTGCGTGAGCTTCATCCAATCGTCCCACGCGCCAACACCCGCAAGCCACACCAGCACAATGAGCGACACATGCACATACCGGCTATGCACCACGTCAGCAAGCAACACCGTGGTGAGAAACACGCTGCCGCACAGCAGGATGCCGCCCATCGTGGGCGTGCCCCGCTTCGATGCCATGATGGCGTTCAAATCTTTCCCGTAGAACTCCGGGTCGTCAGTCACCTTGACTGAACGCAACTTGGCGATCAGCTTGGGCATCAGTACCAACACCATGCCAAACGAAAGCAGCACCGCAAAGAACGCTCGGAACTCCAATTGGAACATCACCTGCACCACGGGGTACAGACCAACGGAGTCGAGCCAGTTCTGCAGGTTCTCAACAAGCGCGTACAACATGGGTCACCTCGCGGGTATCGATGCACCACCCGCCGC
>CALQCP020000104.1 GCA_943329105.2 Chitinophaga pinensis
CTTGATGAACTGCCGTTTGCATGCTTGCGGCTCTCTGATTCCATCTGCGCCGCGCTGCGGGAGGTGAATCTCACTCGCATTGGTGAAGCGCGGGCTATCGCGCGCTCGGCGCTTGCGGATCGCTATGGACCAGAGCTCAGCGAACGTCTGGACATGGCTGCGGGTGTGCGCGCCTGGCCATTTCGCGCGGTGGCACCGCCGGATCCGGTGGTTGGCGAATTTGTCTTTGCATCGCCGTGCGCGCAACAGGAAGCAGTGGATCTGGCATGCATGCAAGCGGTGGAATTGCTCTGTGCAGCGTTGGCGGCTACCGGCAATGCACATCGAAATGAAGACGGGTCCGTACGCGCATCCCGCATCGGCTGCGCGCACAGTCGTGGCGTACGGACGCTGCAGGTACGCATTGAACGCGCACGCTTGGCTCCGGTCATTGGCACTATCCACTTTGGCGCACCCACCCGTGACGCGCGACACCTGTGGTCCATTCTGCGTCCGCGCATACAGCGCATGCATCTGGGTGAACATGAACGCGGTGAAGGTGTTGAACGAATCCTGCTGACAGCCGCACGTATGGGCCGCTGCCAGAGCGGAACCCCATTTCTTGGTGGTGCGGTCGGCATGGCAGCCTCAGGAACACATGATTCGAACAGTGCTCGCGGGAGCGGCGGGGGAAATCGCAGTACCGGCGCTCATTTCAACAACGATCATCATGCAGCCACGGAGCGCGCTATCGGTGAATTTGTTGATCAATTGCGCGCCCGCCTTGGGAACGATGTCGTGCAGCGTGCGCATGCGTAGAATGCTTCGCATGAATCTCACCTGCACATTGACATCGGCGCGCACGCTGGCATGCTGCCGTGTTCTTTCGTTCACCCTTGCGGGCGCATTTCTGGCAGGGTGCACGATGAATCCCTTCATCATGAATTACCGCGGCGATCGAATGACGCCGGTTCTTGAAGCCCAAGTAGTGCAGGATGCGCCAGCCGAAGGAACCGCCACTGAGATCGGCTCCAGCACCTTCCTTGCATCCGTTCCACAGGCGGGCGATGCGGAAGCGATCGAAGCGGCCCGCGAAGTGGGGGCTGGAATGGTGAAGTGGAGTTGTGTGAATGCCGGCAAGATTGAGTCAACGGAATTGGATCCGGTCTACCAGCGCCGCGCTGAAGGCCGCGGCAACTTTGGCACCTATGCCCCCATTCCTGGCCAACGCGAATCATGGCAGTACACGGCACGATTCTGGCGCGCGAACGCCGCATCCGCGGGGGTGCCAACGCCGTCTGTAACGGCGCCAGCTGGAGCAGCGCCAACCACAACAGCACCATCCACAACCGCGCCAGCCACACCAGCACCATCCGCAACGGCACCACCTACAACGGTGCCATCCACAACAGCGCCAACCGGGTCAACACCAACGCCACGCGGGTAATCCCGCCAACAGCATTCAGTCGGCATCCCTTACGGTGCCGCTGGTGGCCCAACCTTGATTGACGCCACTGGTCCTTTGATGCCATCCTTCTCGGCATTGCGTGAGGCCACCCATTGCGTAGGTAGCCGCAGCGCTTCCGGACCGGCATAGGCCACAGCATCCATGGTCAGCGATGCAACACTTGCATCATCAACACGACCAGGATGACCGATCTGCACCAGTCGACCGGTCTCTTTGTCAATCGCCAAGTAAGTGGCGTTACCTTCAAACCATGTCACGATGTAATCGCAACGGGCATCGCCGAGCGTTCCTTCGCCGGTCTTGAGCGCAAGCAGTCCCGCCTCGGGCCGATAGCGCGCGCGCATAATGGCATACGGCTGGCGATTCATGAGTCGCTCAAAGGCCGTGCGCCGTGAATCGACGAGTGCAGTGGTTCGACCATTGCTCGAAGTGATCACCGCGGTTTGCGGAGTCACCACGGTTTCATATTGATAATTATCCTTTGGCGTCCCGCCCACCTTCTGCCACACATCAACGCGGCGCATGGTGTGCGGTCCAGCAAACTCCAGCGTCTCGGTGATGTCCCATGAATCAGCACCCTGCAGGACGCGCCGTGTCGACACCTGTGTGAACATCTTTGCAGCCTTCACAGCGTCTTTCCCGCCGGCCCAAGCAATCCATCGGTCCAGGGCTGCAAGGCCAGCGGCTTGCTGCTCGGGCGTACCTGCTGGTATTTCATCAGCGGGCTCCATATAGCGACGTGGTTGCGTACGGAACAGCTTCATGCATTCGTCAGATGCAAAGAAGTAGAGGAGTCCTTCTTGCAGCGCGTATCGGCGTGCGTCACCGAGTCCACCGAGCGGCCCCATCCGCCCGCACGCACCGCCTTGTTGCGCAGCAAAGCGCGCTGGTTCGCGATTGAACTGATCGCGCGTTGCAGCATTCGCAAAGATGTACGTGTTCCCCTCATACGTCACAAAGATCGATCGCTCCCCGGCAACCACTTTGCCCAATTGCAGTAGCACCGGGTCCACCGGCAAGGTGCGCTCTGGCGTCGCGTTGGCAGCAGTTGATATCGCTTCCGGGGTATTGAGCAGCGGCGATTGTGGCATCAGCGTTGCGGGTGCTGCGGCGGGTGCTGCGGCGGGTGCAGCAGCAGCAGGTGGAGCAGTAGGTGTCGTGGGTGGGGTAGTGGTGCCCGCATTCGCGGGTGCACTCACGGGCGCAGCGACTGGCGCTGCAGCAGGTGCGCTCGGCGTCCCTTGATCAGTCACCGCTCGCGTCGCACTGGGACTGATGCCCCCATGCACGAACGCGTTGCAGAGCAGGGCGGAAGCGAGAAGAGTGATGTGTGCCATGTGCATGAGAATGATCCGCAAGATGCCAACGTACAAGTCGATACGTCAGCGTATTCGCGGTGACTCATTGGAATTTCGCCCTCTGATCCCCTATACTAACAAACACCGTACAAATAATCAAGGCGTCGATTCTGTGCTTGAAAATCACCCATTCTGTGAACTGGCAGCCCTCAGCAACTTCTCCTTCCTTGAAGGGGCAAGTCATCCTGAAGAGGTCATTGCCCGCGCGGCGCAACTTCGGCTTGGCGCAGTGGCGATCGCTGATCGTCACACCATGGCCGGGGTAGTGCGCGCGCATGTTGCCGCAAAGCAGCATGGCATGCAGTTGGTGGTTGGAACGCGCTGCAACTTTCTGCTTGGCGCTGATGATGAGCCAACGCACCTGGAGATGGTGTTGCTTGCTGATTCAGCAGACGGCTACGCACGCCTGTGCCGGTTGCTCACCCTTGGCAAGCGCCGGGCTGGTTGGACGCTTGATATGGACGAGAACGTCGCAGCCGTTGCGGCGGGCATTGAGTCGCGTACCGCCGCGCGCAATTCATCGGCGTGCCATCTGTGGCTCCATGATCTGGTGGACGCCAGCGTGCAGTCACTTGGAAGCGGCGAGCCGGGTGATGGATCCGGTCATGGATCCGGACGCAAGCCGGGAACGGATCGCCCGCTTGCGCCGTTTGCTATTCCTGGCGTGCAAGCCATCGTGATGCCGCCCGATGAGTACGGCGCCATGCAGCCGCGATTTCTTGAATCACTTCGCTGGCTTCGTACCGCCTTTGATGATGATCGACTTTCACTTGGGTTGGTGCGTCGATCCGGTCCGGATGCTGCGCTTCGGTTGCTGCAGTTGGAGTGGATTTCCTCTGAAGTGTGTGTGCCGCTGGTGGCCAGCAACGATCCATACTGCCATGTCCGCGATAGGCAAGAAATACAGGACATTGTGACCGCCATCCGCGCTGGACACACAGTGCAAGAACTACGTTCATTTGAACGAACCCGTGCAGTTGATCGAGCTCATGGGTGTGCGCACCAAGGCGCGCGCCTCTTTCCTGACGATGCGCGGCACCTGCTGGACGCGGATGACATGCGAGCGGTGCTTACTGATGTTCCGCCCGAAGTGTGCAACGCAGCACTCGCACGCAGCGCTGCAGTTGCAAAGCGGTGCTCGGGATTCTCCATGTCAATGCTTCGCTATCGATACCCGCGCGAAGTTGCACCGCCCGGCGTTGATCCGATGACGCACCTGCGGCGACTGGTCGCGGATGGCGCGGCGTTGCACTTTCCGAATATCCCTGCGAAGGTGCACTTGCAACTTGAGCATGAGTTCTCCATCATTGCTGAACTCGGCTATGCGTGCTACTTCCTGACCGTGCACGCCATTGTCAGCTTTGCACGCTCACGAGGCATTCTCTGCCAAGGTCGAGGCGCCGCTGCGAACAGCGCCGTCTGTTTCTGCCTTGGAATTACCGCTGTTGACCCCACTCGCAGCGACATGCTCTTTGAGCGATTCATCAGCCGAGAGCGAGATGAACCGCCGGACATTGATGTCGACTTTGAACACGAACGACGCGAAGAAGTCATTCAATTCATCTATCAAACATGGGGAAGAGCCCGCGCTGCGTTGTGCGCAGAAGTGATTTGCTTTCGCGACCGTAGTTCATTGCGTGAGGCAGCGAAAGCGCTCGGCGTTCCACCAGAATCGCCGGAAGCGGTGCGGATTGCCGCAGCCATTGAAGGGTTCCCCCGTCATCTTTCGCAACATGTTGGCGGGTTCATCATCACCGATGGTCCGCTGTGCGAACTTGTGCCCGTGCGTAACGCGCGCATGGACGCGCGCACCATCGTTGAGTGGGATAAAGATGACATTGATGCCATGGGCATGCTGAAGATGGACGTACTAGCGCTGGGGATGCTCACCGCTATTCGCAAAGCGATTGATCTTGGAAACAACTGCCCGGTGCCTGGCTGGCCGTGTGACACTTCCGGCACTGGAGCGCTGACGTACTGCACTGTTCCTGCCGAAGACCCAGCAACGTATGAGATGGCGTGTCGCGCCGACACGGTGGGGGTCTTTCAGATCGAAAGCCGCGCGCAGATGAGTATGTTGCCGCGCCTCAAGCCGCGCTGCTTCTATGACCTGGTGATTGAAGTGGCCATCGTGCGCCCTGGACCGATTCAAGGCAATATGGTGCACCCGTACCTGCGTCGGCGCGACGGTACTGATGTCACGCACTATCCAAACGAATCCATTCGCGCCGTGCTTGGAAAAACGCTTGGGGTGCCACTCTTTCAGGAGCAGGCGATGTTGCTTGCAGTAGTGGCGGCAGGCTTTACACCCGGCGAGTCGGACAAGTTGCGCCGCGCCATTGCTTCATGGAAGCGTTCTGGAAATCAGATTGCTGCATTCAAGGATCAGCTGGAATCCGGCATGCGCGCCCGTGGATATTCCGAACAGTTTGCTGCGCAAGTGTTCGGGCAGATTCAAGGATTCTCTGGTTACGGATTTCCGGAGAGTCACGCAGCGAGCTTTGCGCTCTTGGTCTATGTGTCTGCATGGCTCAAGTGTCATCATCCGGCAGCATTCACTGCCGCGCTTCTCAACAGTCAGCCGATGGGCTTCTACGCACCCGCGCAGTTGGTGCGTGACGCGCGCGAGCACGGCGTTGATGTTCTACCGGTGGATGTATTGGCAAGCGAGTGGGACTGCACGCTTGAGGACGGATCCGCACCGGACGATGATCTCGCTTGCAACTATCAGTCGGGCGTGCACTCGGGGTCCATGCTTCGCCCGACGCGTCACCCCGCGCTTCGCCTTGGCCTGCGCATGGTGTCTGGCTTGCGTGCCGAAGACGGCCACGCCGTGGCATCCGCGGCACGCAGCCAGCGCTCTCACCCAACGTTTGCATCGGTAGAGTCCGTGTGGCGCTCTTCTGGCTGCAGTCTGCACGCGCTGCGGCGCCTCGCAGTGGCGGACGCGTTTTCAGGCATGGGTATTTCTCGCCAGCAAGCACTCTGGCAGGTGCGTGCCTTGCGCGGTGGCGACACCCCCGTTCTTGACGATGCCGCCCAGCGGGGCGCCACACTCTTTGACATGCTGCCGCAGCCATTGCCGCCAGTTCCGGCGCTTCGATCCGTTGCGGCGGACTACTCCAGCACCGGACTTTCATTGCACGACCACCCGATTCGCTTCCTGCGCGAGTCAATCGCACGTCGCGGAGGAACCGAATGCGCGCAACTCCGTGCCATCGGCGCCGCATCCGAACGCCCCATCGCGTCCGTCGCTGGATTAGTGCTGTGCCGGCAACGTCCGTCCACAGCATCTGGAATCATGTTCATGACGATTGAGGACGAGACGGGCATTGCCAATCTCATCATTCGGCCCCGTGTGTACGAGCGAGTTCGAAGCATCGTGCGCCATGCAACCACGCTCTTGGCGGAAGGCACGGTTGAGCATCGTTCCGGGGTCACGCACCTCATAGTGCGTCGTATCACTGATCTGTCAGAAGAATTGAGCCAGATGGCGATGGGCGATCACATCGCACAGCAGTCGAGGGACTTTCGGTAGCGATGACGGCCGAACACACTGCCGGAGAAACGGCCGATGTTCGCGTACCCACACTCATATCCCAAGCTTTACTTTCCAGTGCCAGGCTTGCCGGCATTCGCTCCGAACTTGCCGGTTTGCATCTCTTTCATCGGCTGCGCTGCGGCGTCAGACTGCTTTCCTGGCGCAGGCTGTCCCTGCTTGCCGTCGGAACGTGGGAGGGGTTGCACCTCAACTGCCGGGCGCTTCGGCATCGGAATCGAAGGAGGCAGCGGCTTCGGATGACGCATCGCACCACGCTCACGGGGCGGTACCCAACCAGCAGGCGGTTGTGCGCGGCCGGTGTTGCTGAGTGGTCCGCCACGGTAGTGATCCAACAGGCCAGTGAAGCCCGGGTCGCCGCAGAAGAACTGTGCGGTTGCCACGCAGTTGGCGTCCCACTGCACGTCGCAGCACGAAGGCTGATACGAACACACGATTTGGCAGCAGCCAAGTTCATTGCAGAATGGTGTGGCGTGCACTTGCAGGCAGCTACCCGCACTTGAATCGCCGCAACTGTTCTGATCGCAACCGCATGAAGGATCTTCAGCTGCAAGATTCACACAGGTGACGTCCCAGGACGTGTCACAGCAGAACGAGTCGACCAAGCACACGCGGTTGCAGCAACTCTCGTCGGAGCAGTTTGGCAGCGTGCTGGGCACGCAGCAACTCTGGAGGAGATCACTTCCGCACGGCGGAACTGGGCACGCCTCATCCTTGGCGGTGCAGGTATCGCGAGCAACACCTGCGCAGACGCTGTCCCACAGGGTGTCGCAGCAATATGCATCTTGCGCACAGACCGAGGCGCAGCACGCTGCATCGTCGCACGCACCGCTGTCATGAGGGCGGCAGCAATTGCCGGCGCAGACATCGCCGCACACGTAACTGCATCCGCATGAAGTAATGGTGCGAGCGATGTCGACGCAGTCCGCGTCCCATTCGGTGTCGCAGCAGTAGGTGTCCTCTGCGCAGACCGCCGCACAGCACACTGGATCGCTGGATGCAGCGCCGGGGTGTGGTTCGCAGGATGGACCGGCGCTGAAGTCGCCGCACACTGGTCGTATGCACACGGCGTTGGCTCTCGTTGAAGCCAAATTGACGCACTCAAAGTCCCACGCAATAGTGCAGCAGGAGGAGTCAAGCACGCACACCGCCGCGCAGCACAGGCCGTTGTCGCAACTCGGCAAATCATGCTCTACGAAGCAACCGCCGGACTCTTGCAGTCCGCAGGCACTTCCGCAACGATCCAGGGCGCCAGCGGCGCACAGTGCATCCCACGAAGCGCTGCAGC
>CALQCP020000105.1 GCA_943329105.2 Chitinophaga pinensis
GTCGCGGTGCGTGAACACAGCAACCACGTTGAGGCCATTCTTGATCGCTGCCTTCAGACTGGCTGCGCCGATTTCGTGATAAGCAAGGACGACGGTACGCATAGTGATGACCTCAGTTGCCGCTCGAACGCGCGGCGTGCGCTTGGGTCGCGGTGCCGGGACGCTCGCCGAGCGTTTCCCCAACCACGCGATCCAGAATGTAACGGGGGCGTTCGCGCACATCGGCATGAATGCGACCGATGTACTCGCCCATCAGACCGAACGCGATGAACTGCGCGCCGATGAAGAAGAACAGAACTGCAAACAGTGTGAACACGCCAGCGGCGGCCCACTCTGGACCGTAGATCAAGCGCAAGACCAGGAGCAGTGCGCCGAATCCAACGGAGAGTGCAGAGATGGTCACGCCCAACCAAGTGACCAAGCGCAACGGCGCGGCGGTCATGCAGGTGAGCAAGTCAAACTGCAAGTTGATGAGCTTGAGCACCGAGTACTTACTGGTGCCGCGCGAACGCTCTGCGTGCGCTACCGGAATTTCGGTCACGCGCTTCGCAAACAAATTGGCAAGCACCGGAATGAACGTGTGGCGCTCGCGACAGAGAAGCATCGCTTCCACCACGCGGCGCCGATATGCGCGCAACATGCAGCCGTAATCGTGCAATTTTACACCGGTGGTGCGGCGCACCATCAAGTTGACAACACCGCTGAAGACCTTGCGGAAGAGCGCGTCTTGGCGATCTTGACGAACGGAGCCGACGATGTCGTAGCCCTCGTCCATCTTGGCGCAGAGCGCGCTGATTTCTTCGGGCGGATTCTGCAAGTCCGCATCGAGCGTCACCATGATGTCGCCCTGCGCAGCAGCAAATCCGCACAGAATGGCATTGTGTTGACCGTAGTTGCGGTTGAGTAGCAGTGACTTAATTTCACCGGGATGCGCTCGGGCTGCATCGGTCAGGAGGTCGGTAGAGCCATCACGGCTGCCGTCATCAACCAAGATGAGTTCCCACGGACGACCAAGTGCGCGACACGCCGCAAGTGTGCGCGCGAGCAATTCGGGAAGGTTGTCCTTCTCGTTGTAGACGGGAATGATCACGCTGACGGAGGGACGTTCGCTCATCGGATGCCTCCTGCAACAGTGGTGCGGGTGCTGGCTACTACTTCCTTGATTGCTTCCAATACACCGTGCGCATCCGCGTCGGTCATGTCGGGGAAACAAGGAATGGTGCAGATGCGCGCGGAGTTCCACTCAGTGGCGGGGAGTTGTCCCATCCACTCGGGGCGATTCTCGCGGTACCAACGGTGCGTGTGCGAAGCGAGGAAGTGAATGCCAGTGCCGATGTTGCGCGCCTTCAGGCCTTCCATGAACGCGTTACGGTCCATGCCGCACGCACGCTCATCAACACGCACTACAAAGAGATGGCGCGCGTGTCGGTGCGACCACGTGGGGTCCGCAAGTGGCAGGATGCCGTCAACATCCGCAAGACCAGCGCGGTAAATCGCGGCGATTTCATCGCGGCGTTCGATGATGGCGTCAAGGCGCGGCAGCTGGCGCACAGCAAGTACGGCGTTCATATCCGCCATGTTGTGCTTGTAACCAGGCTCTTGCACTTCGGCTTGCGGCGATCGTCCCTGCTGCTTGCGGTCATGCGCGTCAACGGCAAGTCCGTGGAAGCGAAGGCTGCGCACCTTGTTGGCCAGCGCGTCGTCGTTGGTGGTGAGGATGCCGCCCTCGCCGGAGGTGATGTTCTTGATGGGGTGCAATGAGAAGATCGCGGTTTCACCGCTGCCCACTTCTCTGCCCTTGTACTGCGTGCCGATCGCGTGCGCAGCGTCTTCCAAGATTGGAACGCCGCGGCGCGCGCACACCGCGCGGATAGCGTCAATGTCAACCGGGGCGCCCGCATAGTGCACCGGAATCACCAACTTGGTGCGAGGAGTGATGGCTGCGTCGATCGCTTCGGCGGAGGCGAGCAGCGTGTCGCGGTCAACGTCAACAAAGACATTGCGCGCGCCGCGCAGTTCAACCATATTGGGCGTGGAGACCCATGTCATGGATGCGCCCACTACTTCGTCGCCCGGACCGATGCCCATCGCTTCCAGTGCAAGGTGCATGAGCGCGGTACCGCTTGTTGCGGCAATGGCGTGCTTGGCGCCGGTGCGCGCGGCAACCATATCTTCCAGTTCGGCGACTTTGGGACCAGTGGTGATCCAGCCACTACGGAGCACATCCGCAACGGCGGCAATGTCCTCTTCGGTGATGGATGGACGGCAGAACGGCAGGAAAGTGGCCCGCATCACGGGACTATATCCGGACATGGGTGTTTGGCGCTTAGAAGCCGACGGCGTTCTTGTTGCCAAGTTTGGTCATGTCCACCGTCTTAGTCCAAACCTCAAGGCCGGAACGAAGGTTGGTGAGCGTCAGACGGAAGGTGTAGGTGACCTGCTTGGTATCGCCAGCGCTGCGCTTGACCTGGGTGATTTTCCCGGTGAGCGAGAAATCTGGATCAGGCAGCGGTTCCGAGGTTTCGCCCTTGAGGAATTTCTCACGGCGGAGCACTTCTTGCGCCTGCTTGTCCTCAGGCGTGTTTCCGAACGTGGTCACCACGGCCGCCTGCCCGGTGTTGACCAATTGCTCGCGCATGCGGTAGGTCATCTCGCCAACATCGAACCGCGAACTGGTGTCATTGACAATCTCGCCCATCACCAATTGGGCAGGCTTGTTCTTGGCGGTCTTCAGGACGCCGGTTTCGGCAAGCGATTCGAGCATGCCACTTGAAGCCTTCAAGATGTCTTGCATATCCACATTACCCACTGTGATGACGCCTTCGGGGCTGCCAGTGTCCACATAGCGCGCGCGTTCGCATGCGATGGGCGCAAGGAGTGCGATGGGAAGTAGGACGATGATGGAGCGAGTGCGCATGGTGGTATGGATCGTACGTTGGTAGCGAAGTGAGATGGCGAGTGATTGATGAACGATGCTTCGGCGCGGAGCAAGTACCAAGTGCGTTATGACTCAGACTGTCGGAGTTGCAGGCGGAAATCAGTGGCATCGTCAGATGGGGCGACGGCGCGAATCACTGTTGATCCGCCCGATGGAACGTTGCTGACCTTCCATACGCTCAACTGCGAAGCGATGACATTGCCGGCGGTATCAACCCAATCAAAACGATAAGAGAATGTCTTGTATGCAAATCCGTTGTTCTCAACATCAATTTGCACTTCCATTGGTCCGCCCTTGGTGCGATTCATGCGCACTTCTTTGGCGGTCAGGAAGAACTCCTGGAAGAGATCGTTGACGCGCGTCTGTGCCGACACCGCCGAATCTGCAGGTGTGGTGCGTGTGTACGTGGTGTTCACCGAACCGCAACCGACAGCGAGGAGCGCGGCGGTGATGAATGTTGCGGCAAAGGTGACGCGGAGCGCGCGAAGGGCGCAGTGATGGTTGGTGGGGGTGTTCGTGGTTTGAATCATTGGTGCATTCCTAGTCATTGATCAAGCAGCGCAGCGATTGGGAGGGGGTGGTTACGAGCGTTGGTAATGCTTCAGCGAGGGTGGGGGCGGGCGGACCCATGGTGGGTTCAGCGTCAGGCTCAAGCACCGGCGCGCGCGGGCCGTGCCCAAGGCCACCACGGTACAGCATGATGCTGGGACTCTTGGCGGACATTGATGGCAGCGTGATAAGCGCAATATTCGGCGCGCCGGGCTCAACATGCAGGGTGCACAACGCGCTGCCGTCTTCGCGCACAAGGTCCAATCGGCCCGACGCCGGTGTGGGTACGCGCAGCAACGCGATCTGCTTTGGCATGGTTGACCAGCAACGCAGATCTGCTGCAGTCGATGCCGCTTGGTAGACGATGCCAGCAATCTGCACCAAGATGCCTGCGGTGCTGTTGCTTGAACTGTTGTACGCGGCCTGACTGGCCGCCCACGTGGCGGCGGCCTTGGCGGCAGAGCTGATGATCTCCTGCGTGACAATGAGCGGCAAGCGCGAATCGAAATCTGCCTCGACCATGGCATCGATATTTGCAATGGTCTCCGAACGTGCCCCGCCCGCGCCCGCAACTGCAATGACTGGCGTAAATGATGGGCGCTTACGCAGGATGGGAAACGCGGCGGAAACATAATTGACATTGCCGACCGGAATAGGAATGTCTAAGCGAAACTCCTTGTAATCAGGCGCGAGTCCGGTGAGGAAGAACACCCACGTGAACGCGGCGCTGCCGTGCGTGGTGCCGGAATCAATCAGTGCAATGTCTTCGCTGGCGACACTCAGGCCTGGCAGCATTTCCTGGACGGATCGCAAATCGGCGCGTGCGTTTTGGCGGTCGCCCATTTCGCTGCTTGTTGAAATCAGAAATACGGATCGCAGGTAACTGACGAATGGATTCGCGAAAGATGCAAAGCCGAGGGTGGAAGCATCTCGCCCTTGCTCTTTGCGAACACTTGCCGTTGCCGATGTAGCAAGCTGCGTATTCCAGCCTCTTTTTGACCATTCATTGTTGGCGGCTGTCTGTGCGTTGTTGACTTCTTTCTCAAAGCGCGCCACGGCATCTTGCTGAAAGTCGGCAGCGCGATTGAACTCAATGCGAGCGCGTGCCAGGTCACCCTGCACTAAGAAGTTGGCTCCCTGCAATGCGCACAACATGATGCGCTCCGGCGGAGTTGCCTTGTAGATGCGAATGGTTTGATTCACCGCAGTGGTGGCAAGCGCCTCGCTGATGGTGGCTTCGGCCTTGGAATCCAGGTATGGGCTCACTTCGACAAAGGCGCGGTCGTACCAACCGCTGGAAATATCGATCGCTCCGGCCGCTTGTTGCGTGCGCCCTGCTTCAAGCCACCACAGGAGACGGTCTTGTTGATCATTGTTGTTCTGCTTGACCGCTGCTTCGGCGAGCTTTGCGGCGACTGGGTAGTCACCGGAGGAGTACGCGGCGTCGATGGCGGCGACCGACTTGCGGAGTTCGCGCTGACAGCCAGTGATAAGCACAACCGCTATCAATACCGCCATAAATCGAACAACCCCCGCCATGATGCGAACCGCTGCCGCCGCGCTGGTAGCGGCGCGCAACGCGATGGGAGTGAGTTCATAGAACCCCGTTCGCATGCACTGTCCGTTCACTGCAGGAGTTGCCACCAGATCGACTGGCCGCCGAGGTTGAGGTTCTGCACATTCGTGGTGTCGAGCCGAATGTTGCTCTGCCGGAGGAAGTCTGCAACAGCACGAACTTTGATGAGTTCGGCGTCGCGCATGACCGCACCGTTTTTGAGGTCATTGAAGAACACTGCATCGCGCTGCCAATTGGCGCGGCCTTCTGGCGTGAACTGCAATGGAACGGAGATTTCCAGTCCTTCGCGCGCGTTCACCATCATCTCCATGGGCTCAAGGCCCGGGCGCTCGAAGCGCGCGCGGTGCAGACCGGGGCGCAGCGGGAATGCGCCCGGGGCAGCGCCCATTGCTACGCCATCAACCTTCACCAGCACATTCATTGGCTGCAAGTTGTAGTTGTTGGCACCGACCACGTATTCGCCGGCTTCGTTGGTGCGCACATCCGGGATGCTGAGATCCGCAAGCACGGCGGTGAACTTCACCATGACGTCCGCTGCCGGAGCTGCTGCTAGGCGCGTGCGCGTGTCCGCGACCGTGGCGCGCACTGCGGCACCGATCCGGCTTGCGGCATCACGAAGCAACACGTCAATGGCATCCACTTCGACCTTGAGCTCAGGGGTGTCGCGCTTGGCGTAGTCAGACTGGACCGTGCCCGCCGCGAGGCTGGCGCCGGTGACGCCGTCAATGAGGCCATAGGTAGTGACCAGCGTCCATTGATCGACATCCGTGTGGGTGCCGGTGGATGGATCATCAAGGCGACGCTTGAAGCGTTGCAACGCCGTGATCGATGCAGTGAGAATGACGTCAGCCTTCATCTGCGCTGCCAATTGCACGGCTGACGTTTGATTGGAGAGGATGCGATCAACGGCCTCGGAACCAAGCAGGTCAGTGCCCGCATTTGGACCGGCGGGCGCGATGCGATTGACCGCGTTCACCAAGTCTTCGCGGCGAATGATCTGTACGCCGGGGCCGGTGGAATCGGCAGATACAAGGTCTTCAAAGACAGAGACTTTTTCCGGCGCAACTGAGACGGGGCGCTGCTTCACAAAGATCGCCATGCGGATGGGGGCCGATGCGGCGGGAGCGATCGCAGCGGGATCCGTTGTCGCCGGGGCGGTTGCGGGTGCACTTGGTGATGCAGACGTACTCGCCGCGCCGGACGTGCTCGCCGATGACCCAGTGGCCTTCGCATTTGGATCAATGTCGGCGGGCAAACCCTGCGTGCGCAATCGCAACATGGCGCCGCGATCAATTCCGCGGTCTTCGATCGCTTGCGCGGTGGAGAAACGCGCACCTGCGTCGGTGACGCGCGCCCAACCGACATGCACTTCCTCGGCACCAAGTTGCTCGCCGGTATCGGGGTCAATCATGGCGCTTCCGGGCACAAATACTTCGTAAATTTGGCCCGCTGAGACACCGCTTTCGGCACTCCGATTGAAGGTGATTTGACCGAGGGTGTAACCAATGACACGAGCGGGCGCGAGTGAATCGGCGATGGCATTGGCTACGTCGGATGCCAATTTCTTCGCTACGGCACCAAGCACCACATTCGTCTTGACGCCCTTCTGCTCAACGCCCGGCATGATCTCATTGACTGCACTTTCAGAGAGTGTGACTGGCGTGGAACGAAACAGTGACCCAGTAGTGCTATCAAAGATCTTCAGCACGGCTTGCAGGTTGATCGTTCGGCGCTCAGCCTTTGATGTTCCAAATTGATTGAGGAGATCTGTTCTTTCAACTACTTCCTGGTAGTTACTGATGGTCAGCGTGGCAACGTAGCGCGCGCCGGCGAGTTGGAATGCGCGCGCTGCCTGCGGGTCAAGGATGTTGACGTTGCCGCTCTGCGTGAGGTCTTGTTCCTTGATGATGCTGGGAAGATCAGCGCGAGCAACGATTTCAAATCGCCGCGTGGCTTCAATGGCGCTTAGCAGTTGCACATCAGCGCCCTGCTCGATCTGCATGAGCGCGTTGTCGGTGCCATCAACTTTGGCCTGCGCAGTGACTGCTGGCGTTGCCGCGATGGCACGGATAGCAAGGCGAGGCTTCTCTGGAGTCGTGGTGGGCGGCGGGGATTGGGTGGCCGTCACTAGCGCCGTGGCTGTCGTGACGGACATGCCAACTATGGCGAGTGCCAAGGGTGCGAAGCGGGCTCGACGCCAGACGGATCGGGTCATGATGTTCATGGGAGTGCTCTTCAGCGCGAAAATCGTACCGCCGGCTGGCACCCGAGCGCTCGCCGACAACTTCAAGCACAGACAACTAGAGCATCGGTGATTTCTGGTGGTTTTTGCCCCTTGCAAAGACAGCGCCCCGTCTTACGACGGGGCGCTGGTCAGTCACAAAGCTATCTGATCCTCATGTACTCAGCGACGACGACGACTCATGAATCCAGCGAGACCGAGCAAGGCGATGGCGCCTGGAGCTGGACTAGTGTACGCGTTGATGTTGTCATAGAAGCCAAGGGTCGTGCCCTGAGCCGCAGTGCCAGAGTTGACCGA